>DYMW01000024.1:0-10662 GCA_020721385.1 Sulfurovum sp.
TATTGCTACGGCACCGTATGGTAGTGCGTTGAAAAGTTCAATTCATATTTATGAAGTACCAGTAGATAATGGTAGCCATTAACATTCAGGAATATTCCCACTATCATTGGCATACTCATAAGTAAACTGATAGAGGTGGGAAGTCCACTCATCTTTATATGTCTCTTTTATAGCGGGACAAATTTCAATTACGGTCTCTTTAAAATGACCCGATTCAGCTATCTCTTCCCATTCATCTTGGGAATGGGTGGCAGAAAAGTTAGAAGCACTTATGTTACAGATTGATTGAAGATATTTTAGAAAAATTTTCTCTCCTTTTTTACGGTCGCCCGTAGTTAGATTATTATCAGTAGAAGAAAGTTCTATTGATATGGTGGTACTGTTGTTCTCAATTTCGGTCGCATTTATCATGCTTAAGAATAAGATTGTTGATGTTACGATATGTAATGTCTGTTTCATGTTAATTTACCTTTATGATTTATTTTTATAAAAAAATTAATTTCATTATAAATAAAAAAAGTGTTAATTTGTGTAAATAAGGTGTTAAAATATTATAAATAAAGTAAAAAGAAGAGATGATGAAAACAGAGATTATTGATTATTTTCAAATGTTAACAAAAATTCCCCATTGTAGCAAAATGGCTGATAATTTACTCACGTATTTAGAAGACTTTGGAACAGCACGAGGGTACAGTGTTGAAATTGATCAGGCTAAAAATATACTTATTACAAAAGGGAATCCTAAATTGGCACTTCAAGCACATTATGACATGGTTTGTATGGGAAAAGCACCTCATATTGAAACCTACATAAAAGAGGGGTGGATGTATGCCAAAGGTTCATCATTGGGAGCCGATAATGGTATGGCAATTGCAATGATGATGGTCTTAATGGAGAGAGGTGAAGATTTGGAGTTTTTATTAACTGCCGATGAAGAGGTGGGCTTAATAGGGGCAAGTGCTTTAGATTTTGACTTGAAAAGTGCGTATATGCTTAATCTTGATTTTGAAGATGAAGCACAAGTTTGTATTGGTTGTGCAGGTGGATTGGATATTGTTGCCACCAAACAGTTTGAAAAGACATACCCTTTGGTCTATTTTTATGAAGTACGGGTAAATGATTTACCAGGAGGGCATTCAGGGGTAGATATTGACAAAGGTATTCCCAATGCCATTAAAGTTTTAGCAGAGTATCTACATGGACAAGATATTGTCATTGCTTCTTTTCATGGAGGTGAAAAATCCAATGCCATTCCTGCAGATGCCTTAGCCATTGTCTCTTCAGATTTTCCCTTAGAAGATACGGAGATGGTCAAAGTCAAAGAGCTTGATGTTCGGATAAAAGTCTATGACATGATGAATCATTTAACCAGACTGATTAATAATTTTACCAATGGGGTGTTGAGTTATAATGATGAATTGTCTCTTCCTGACACCAGTATTAATTTGGGTATTTTGAATTATGTAGAGGGAAAAGTAGAGTTAACCGCCAGTGCAAGAGCAATGAGTGCTAAGGGATTAAAGCAAATTGAACAAGAGTATCAAAAGTTTTTTGAAGTTTTTGAGTTTGAGACCACCATTACAGAAAAATATCCTTCTTGGAAACCAGAAGTTAATGCGTTTACCAAAGAGGTTCATGATGCAATGATGGAAGTGTATCATGAGAGTGCGTATAAAGCGATTCATGCAGGGTTAGAGTGTGGGGTAATTTCTAAACGTTATCCAACCATGCAGTTTGCTTCCATTGGACCTACAATTGTTAATCCACATTCAACCAGAGAGAGGGTTAATTTGGATTCAGTTGGTAAAATTTTCAAGGTTGTTGAAGCGGTAATTCGTAAAGTAAATTAGGACATTCTGCTATAATTGCTGTTAAATATTAAATGTTTAGGAGTAGTGATGCATAAATTTATTTTTGCACTATTTGTATTAATAGAGAGTGTGAATGCCAATGAGCCATTTGTACAGATTAATCAAGTAAACGTTCAGCAAAAAGAGAGTGCTGAACATTGGGATACGGTTGGTATGAATTTTGCCTTAGGTCGAGGGGTTCAACAAAATTATAATCAAGCTGTTGTCTATTTTGAACGTGCAGTTAAAGAGAATTATCCTTTGGCTCAATATCATTTAGCAGTTGCATATGAAAATGGATTGGGTGTTAAAGGCAATATGTACAGAGCGATGGAGCTTTATACCGATGCCGCCAATGCAGGGCAACGTGATGCTCAATATACGTTAGCCAAGCTGTATGAGAATGGTATTCAGGTGAAACAAAACAAAGAGATTGCAACCTATTGGTATGATCAAGCAAATAAACAAGAGCCTTTAAAAAAAGAAGAGCCTTTAGAAACCGCAGAGAGTGATTACCTTTTAGGTGAAACCTATGCTCAAGGTAAAGGAGTAAAACAAGATTATAAAGAGGCGTATCAATATTTTTTAAAGTCTGCAAACAAAGGTTCTAAAAAAGCTCAATATGCTTTGGGATTGGCGTATGAAAAAGGGTTGGGGGTTGAGAAAAATATTCAAACCTCGTTAATTTGGTACAAACTCGCAGCAGAACAGTAGAAGTTTTGATGAATATTTTACACACTTCAGATTTAAATTTAGGCTTTTTTTACTTTTTACCTTTGCTTTAAGTTATTCTTTATAGGATTGCTTATATGACAATGAGATTAAACTCGAAGAGAAGGTTTTGGAAGGGATTGAGTTTTTGGATGAAGAGCAATTATACGAGGAGATGGTACGAGTAAGGTTGAGCTGAGTTAAACCTTAAACGTTTCACGTGTTCGACAATGCTCTTCCATAAAACATCCTTCACATTCTGGCTTAACAGCTTTACAGTGGTAGCGTCCAAAAAGTACCATGGCTTGATGCAGTAGGTGGAGGTCGGTTTTAAATTTTTTAGTTAACTCTTCTTCAGTTTTTGTGGCTGTTTTGGCATCACTGAGTCCTAAACGATGAGCCACTCTAAAAACATGGGTATCCACAGCCATAACGTTGGCACCTGTATACTCTATCATTACCACATTGGCTGTTTTTTGTCCGACTCCTGCCAATTTCATCAGTTCTTTTTGTTCTAAAGGAATTTCACCATTGTAGTTTTCTATCACAGATTGAGCCATTTTGATAAGGTTTTTGGCTTTGTTGTTAAAAAAAGAGCAAGAGCTTATGTGGCTTTTAACATCTTCTAAATTGGCATTGGCAAGGGTTATGGGATTGGGGTAAGTTTTAAAAAGAGCAGGAGTAATGATATTGACCCGTTTATCGGTGCATTGTGCCGAAAGCATGACCGAAATAAGGAGTTCATAGAGGTTGTTGTAGTTGAGTTCAGTTAAAGAGTTTGGGTAGTGTTTTAAGAAGAGTGCCTTAATGAGTTCTATCTCTTTTTGGGTTGCTTTTTTGATTTTTGCCATTATCCATTCTCTGTTTATTTTTTTCTCTAATGGTATAATGCAACACTTAAATTGAGCTAAAATGGTTTACGAATCATTTACCAAATTATGCTATAGTTTAAAAATCTTAATCTATATATAAGGATAAAAATGTATAAAATATTTAAAATTTCTCTTATTTTTCTTTCATTAATGACCATAAGTACGATGGCATCGGAAATTTTAGCTACGGTAAATGGTCAAACTATAACTCAAGAAGATGTCAATAATTTTGTTGTTACGAGTATTCCAGGAGCCAGTTTTGATGCGTTAACTGAGGCACAACGAAAATCGGTTCTTAATCAAATGATTGAGAGAAAACTTTTTCTTGCGGATGCTAAGAAAAGTAAAATAGTCAATAAAGCAGAATTTACAAAAGCACTTGAAAAGCTTAAAGAGAATCTTATACTTGATTTTTGGATGAAAGAGAAAGTAGAAGAGATTGTTATAAGTGATAAAGAGGCAGAAGCGTTTTATCAAAAAAATAGTGAAAAATTTGTACAACCAGCATCGGTTAAAGCTCGACATATTTTGTTGTCCACACAAGAAGAGGCACAAGCCATTATTGATGAGTTAATGGACAGCCAACAACTTGAAGAAAAATTTATTGAATTGGCAAAAACAAAATCGACGGGACCTAGTGGACCTAATGGTGGAAATTTGGGTTGGTTTACTCAAGATCAGATGGTTCCAGAGTTTTCCGATGCAGCGTTTGCTATGTTTAAAGGACAAATAAGTAAAAAGCCTATTCAGACACAATTTGGATATCATGTGATTTATGTGGAGGATAAAAAAGATAAAACAGTCCTTGACTTTAAGGATGTAAAAGCAGATATTGTCCAGACATTACGAATGCAACAGTTTAAAAGTAAATTAGAAGAGTTGGGTGAAAAATTGAAAAAAACAGCCAAAATTACTGTAAAATAATAAAAAAATAGTTTAAGGTTAAAAAGAAAATGAGTAAAAAAGTATTAGATAGTTTACCGTGTGGTGTGTTAAGTGGTGATGATGTTCAAAAACTTTTTGCAATTGCAAAAGAAGAAGGGTTTGCTATTCCTGCTGTAAATGTGGTAGGAACATCGACCATCAATGCCGTATTGGAAGCAGCACAAAATGTTAAATCTCCAATTATTATTCAGTTTTCCAATGGTGGAGGAGAGTTTTATGCAGGTAAAGGAATGGCAAGTGACCAAAAAGCAATTCTTGGTACCATTGCAGGAGCCAAACATATACATACTGTAGCCCAAGCTTATGGCATACCTGTGCTTCTTCATACCGATCATGCTGCTAAAAAACTTCTTCCTTGGATTGATGCCCTTTTAGATGCGAGTGAAGAACACTTTCAAACTTTTGGAAAACCTCTTTTCTCATCGCACATGCTTGACCTTTCTGAAGAGCCACTTGAAGAGAATATTGAAATTTGTAAAACCTATTTAGAGCGTATGAGTAAAATTGGTATTACTTTAGAGATAGAGCTTGGTGTAACAGGTGGAGAAGAAGATGGTGTAGACAATAGCGATGTGGATAATGCACTGCTTTATACCCAACCACAAGAGGTGGCTTATGCGTATGAAGAGTTATTAAAAGTTTCTCCTATGTTTACGATTGCTGCTTCATTTGGTAATGTACATGGGGTTTATAAACCAGGTAATGTGGTTTTAACACCAATTATTTTGGATAATTCTCAAAAATATATTCAAGAGAAATTCAACACTACCGATAAACCTGTGAATTTTGTTTTCCATGGTGGTTCAGGTTCTGAGCTTTCTGAGATTAGAGAAGCCATTAGTTATGGGGTTATTAAAATGAATATTGATACCGATACACAATGGGCATTTTGGGATGGTGTACGTGGATATGTTGAACAATATCACGCTTATTTACAAGGACAAATTGGTAACCCAGAGGGTGATGATAAACCAAATAAAAAATATTACGACCCAAGAAAATGGTTACGAGAAGGTGAGCTTTCTGTGGTTAAACGATTAGAGAAAGCCTTTTCTGATTTGAATTGTTTGGATAGAAACTAAATTGAAAACCCAAAAAGACAAGGCATTGCCTTGTCGTCCCTATATGTTACATTCTCCTATTGAAGAAAAACTCTTTGAACCGCACACCATTTATATTAAACGGGATGATTTATTAAGTCCAGAATTTTCAGGCAATAAAGCACGAAAGTTTTACTATTATTTACAAAATGATTTTCCTCATATAAAAAAAATAGTCTCTTATGGTTCCAATCAATCCAATGCCATGTATTCTCTCTCTGTTCTTGCCAAGATAAAAGGGTGGAAGTTTGACTATTATGTCAATCACTTACCCTCTTATTTGGGAGAAAATCCCCATGGAAATTTTAAACATGCTTTGGATAATGGTATGACCATTCACGTAGGTGAGGATGTTTCCACCGCAATGATAAAGAAGAGTATACTTTTTATAGAAGAGGGTGGACGAGAAGAGAATGCTGAATATGGATTAAAAATTTTAGCGGATGAGATTGCCATTTGGAAAAAAGAACAAGGTATTGAAGCATTAAATATTTTTTTACCTTCGGGTACAGGAACAACAGCACTCTATTTGCAAAAAAATAGTTCAGATTGTGTTTATACTACGCCTTGTGTGGGGGATGTTGAGTATTTAAAAAAACAGTTTTTGATGTTGGAAGAAAATGAGAAAAACCATCCTTTTATTCTTGTACCTTCTAAAAAGCGACACTTTGGAAAGCTTTACAGAGAGTCTTATAATATTTGGCTCAAATTACAAGACAAAATGGGTATAGAGTTTGACTTACTTTATGACCCTGTGGGATGGTTAATACTGTTGGAAAATCCAGAAATTTTTCAAAAGCCTACACTCTATATTCATCAAGGTGGTCTAATAGGAAATGAGAGTATGTTGGCAAGATACCAAAGAAAATATGATTAAAAAAATATGATTAAAAAGGAAATATAAGTGAAAATAATCAATACTAAAGATGATAATTTTAAACATGAATTTGAAGAGTTGTTACAACGTGGCAAGATGGATATGGATGGGGTAACCACCATTGTTAAAGGTCTACTTGATGAGATTAAAAATGATGGCAATACAGCATTAAAAAGCCATATTGCTAAATTTGACCGATGGGAACCAAGCTCGGATGAAGCGTTGGAGGTTTCTGTAGAGTCGATGAAAGAGGCTTATGAGAACATTGATAAAGTTTTAAGAGATGCTTTACATTTGGCATACAATAGAATTGAAAGTTATCACCAAAAATTGATGCCAAAATCATGGATAGATTTTGAAAAAACAGGAACGATGTTGGGTCAAAAAGTAACAGCAGTTGATCGTGCTGGTCTGTATATTCCAGGAGGAAAGGCTGCTTATCCTAGTTCTTTGTTGATGAATGCCATTCCAGCCATCGTTGCAGGGGTTGAAGAGATAGTGGTTTGCACACCAGCACCCGATAATGAACTCAATGAATTGCTTTTAGCAGCGTGTCATTTATGTAAAGTGACCAAAGTTTTTAAAGTAGGTGGTGCATCTGCTATTGGAGCAATGGCGTATGGTACACAGACAATTCCTAAGGTAGATGTCATTACGGGACCTGGAAATATTTTTGTGGCTACGGCTAAAAAATTGGTCTATGGTGAAGTAAATATTGACATGATAGCAGGGCCTAGTGAGATAGGAATTTTGGCTGACAGTACTGCACGAGAAGATTTTATTGCGATAGATTTACTCTCACAAGCCGAGCATGATGAGATGGCAAGTTCTATTTTGATTACAACTGATGCAACCTTAGCACCAAGAGTGTCAGATAAAGTAGAAGAATTTTTAAAAATATTGTCACGAGAAACAATAGCTAGAAAATCGATTGAAGAGCGTGGAGCGATTATTATAACAGAAACGATGGATGAGGCAATTGATTTGATGAATCAAATTGCACCAGAACACTTGGAAGTTATTACTCAGAATCCTATGGAGTTGTTGGCAAAAATCAAACACGCTGGAGCCATCTTTTTAGGAGCCTATACACCTGAGCCTATTGGTGATTATATTGCAGGACCTAATCATACTTTACCAACAGGTGGAACGGCTAAGTTCTATTCACCACTGAGTGTTGACCATTTCTTAAAGAAATCATCTATTATTGCCATGAGTAGAGAAGGATTAACAGAAATTGGGGAAGCGTGTGCGTTAATTGCGAATACTGAAGGCTTAACAGCACATGAAGAGTCGGTTAGAATTAGATTAAAGTAGGGTGCAATAAATTGCACCCTATATCTTAGAAATTTTACAGATTATAGAAGTTTTTTAATGCTCTAATAATCATAGCATTTTTAGAAATACTCTCACCTTTTGCATCATTATCTACTTGCTCATAAAGGTCAAGTGGTAATGTGATAGAGAAAATTTTTGTTCTATTTTTCTTTTGTCTCTTAATGTCTGAAACAATGTCTTTAAGAACATCAATCATTTTATCAGTATCAATTGGTTTTCTAATAAAGTTATTAACACCAATTTTAACAGCTTCCGAGATATTCCCCATATCATTACTTGCTGACACGATAACAATAATTTGTTTAGGATTAATCTCTCTAATCTCTTTAGCAACCTCTAAACCACTTTTTCCTGGTAAGATAATATCGACAAAAATAATATCTGGACTATGTCTATCAAACAATGCCATTGCTGATTTTGCATCTGTAGCTGAATGTACTTCAGAAAAGAAGTTTTTCAGTGTTGTACACATCAATTCATTTGTTTCTGGCTCATCTTCCAATACCAATGTTTTTAGTTTTTTAGTCTCTTCAACAATTTTCATTAAGTCATTATTCATAAAATTTCCTATTTCCTTCTTTTTAATAGATTATAACAAGTTATATATTAAGGGAAATTAAAACTTAATCAAAAAAGTTATAGTTTATTCATATTAATTATTTTTTATATAAAAAATTAATGTTTTTTTTTAATTATTTTATAATTTTTTTCTACCGTTTAACTCTTTTTGAAAGCCCCAACTTTTACGATGTTCTTTAATGGTCTCTTTGTTGATGGTTTCAATAAGCATGGACTCTTTATCTTCTAACATCAT
This sequence comes from Sulfurovum sp., assembly GCA_020721385.1. Classification (GTDB taxonomy): domain Bacteria; phylum Campylobacterota; class Campylobacteria; order Campylobacterales; family Sulfurovaceae; genus UBA1140. The sequence continues at coordinate 8,508 of DYMW01000024.1, forward strand.
ATAAATTTCACCATGAGGGTCAACCAACATACTGTCTCCATAAAATTTCCATTTGACTTTTTCATCACGATATTCACCCAATCGATTTGCCCGTAAAATGTAGCATCCATGTAAAAATGCTTTGGTTTTTATAATTTCACGCCATCTATTATGTGACTCAAATGTTGACGCAGTAGGTAGAAGAACCAAGTCTATTTTTTTATCTCCTACCTCTTCCCAAAAGGGGTCAAAATGGAGTTCAAATCCACCCATAATCATAATGTTGAATCCATCAATATTAAAGGTCATGGGTGTTTTTAGTTTTTCTATTGGATTGGAAAAAAAGCTTTTTTCATCCCAATGTTTATAAGGTATGAGAATCTGTTGTTCATAATAGGCGATGGATTTTGAAGAAATTTTGACAATGGTCTTAATATATTGATTATTTTCGATTATTAAGATTGGTGCAATAAAAATCATTTCATATTCCAATGCATATTTTTTAAGCAATTCAATATGTTTTAAACTTTGCTCTTTCACCATTTGTATTGGCATATTGGGTAGCTCTTTAAAAAAGTGATTGAGAACATACTCACCAAAAAGAACCAGCTTGGCTCCTCTACTGTGTGCATTACGGAGATAAAAATCCAATTTTGTGGCTTGCATACCCAATGTGGGTAATTGTAACGCAGCAATGGTCAGCTTTTTCATCTTCCTTTCTCAATGGTTTCTATTTTTACTTTGGCTTCTTCAATCATTTTTTGTGCCGATTGTATGGTTTTTAATCCCTCTTCATAGAGTTTTAGGCTCTCTTCAAGGGTAATGGCGGGATCCATTAATTTATTTAAAATAGTTTTTGACTCTTCGAGTTTTTTTTCAAACGTATCTGTTTGCATTTTTAACCTTTCTTTTCTAATGACTCTTTGATAATGTTAGAAAATTTATCTATTTCTACCAAAAATGCATCATGACCATAATCGCTCTCTATCTCATAATAGGACGAATTTTGATGATTACGTTGCATCATAATGTGAATATGCTCCATTTCTTTAGGAAAAAATAGATAATCTCCTGTAAACGATATAAGGGTTGTTTTGGCTTTAATTCTCAGAATTGCCTCATGTAAAGAGTCATACCCCCGACTCAAATTAAAGGTGTTAATCGCTTTGATGATATAGAGATAACTTAAAGGGTCAAAAAGTTTGGAAAAGTTGGAGGTGTTGTATTCCATATACCGTTCCACTTCATATCGACCAAAGAGTTCAAAAAGTCCATCATTGTTGACATAGTTACGACCAAATTTTTTACTCATTGAATCAGGAGAGAGATAAGAGATGTGTCCCGCAATTCTACCAATGGCTAAGCCCATTAAACCTTCTTCTTTAAAGGCATCTTTTTCATAGTGACCATTTTTAAAACGGACATCATGACGTATCGCTTCCATAGCAACTTTATTGAAGGCAATGGTCCAAGGTTGCGTGGCATAAGTGGTGGCTAAGGCTATAATTTGGTCTGAAAAATTGGGATAATCAACGGCAAATTGTAAGGCTTGCATTCCTCCCATAGAACCACCAATAATGGCTTTTAAATGGTGAATTCCTAATTGACTAAGCAGTTGTTTTTGTGCTTTTATCATGTCTTTGATGGTGAGAACAGGAAACTTAAGACGATAAGGAGTATTGCTAGGATAATTGTTGCTCATAGGCCCTGTACTTCCAAAACAGGAACCTATAACATTGGTTGAGACGACAAAATGTTTGGTGGTATCTATGGCTTTATGGTCACCAATAAGTTCATCCCACCAACCCTCTTTTTTATCTCCTTCATAGAGACCAGTAGCATGATGTGAACCACTGAGGGCATGACAAATTAGAATGACATTTGAGGCATCATTGTTTAGCTCACCATATGTTTCATAAGCAATTTGATAAGGTTCTAAAATTCTGCCACTTTCCAAATAGAGAGGTTGAGTAAAGTGTGCGATGTGGGTTTCTATTTTCATTAATTACTTTGGCATAACTTTTTTTATCATTTTATCTTACTGATACATAAATTGTGATAAAACAATTCTAAGAAAGTTTGTTGATTGATGATATATAAGCTAAATTATATTAATTATAGTTTTATGAAAGTGCTTTTTCTAAATCAGCAATTAAATCTTCGGTATCTTCCAATC
>DYMW01000024.1:10762-18726 GCA_020721385.1 Sulfurovum sp.
TTTTATGAAAGTGCTTTTTCTAAATCAGCAATTAAATCTTCGGTATCTTCCAATCCCACACTTAAACGAATCAATCCAGCAGGAATACCCGCTTCAATTAACTCTTGATTTGAGAGTTGTTGATGGGTTGTACTTGCAGGATGGGTAATAATGGATTTACTGTCTCCAATATTGACCACCACTTTAAAAATCTCTGTACCATCTGCAATTGCTCTTGCCTCTTCTAATGTTTCAACTTCAAATGAGAGTAATCCACTTTGTCCTTTTGGAAAATATTTTTGAGCCAAAGCATAATGAGGAGAAGATTCTAATCCTGGATAGTTTACTTTTTTAACTTTAGGATGATTTTCTAAATATTGAGCAATAGTCAACGCTGAACTGGCGTGTTGTTTCATTCTAAGTGGTAGTGTTTCTAAACCTTGAATGTACAACCATGAGTTAAATGGACTAGGAGCAGCACCCAAATCACGAAGTAAGGCAAGACGAATTCTAAGTGTAAAGAGTGGTAATGGTAAATCAGAATAGATTAAACCATGATAACTCTCATCGGGTTCATTAAAATGTGCGTAACGAGGATTGTTTTTAATTTTTTCAACCAGACCTTTTCTCTCTACAACAATTCCACCAATGGCTAAACCTTGACCTGTGGTATATTTACTTGCACTGTGTACCACAACATCACAACCTAATGTCAGTGGTTTACAAAAAATAGGTGTTGCTACGGTATTGTCTACACAACTAATAATATGGTGTTTGTTGGCAATGGCAACAATGGCATCAAAATCAGCTACATCAATACTTGGATTGGTAATGCTTTCAAAAAGGATAATTTTTGTCTTCTCATCAATCAATGTTTCAATTTCAGAAGGGTGATTAACATCAAAATAACGTGTTTCAATACCAAAACGTTTGATGGTATGACCTGTTAGCGTGGTGGTTCCTCCATAGACTTGTTTGGCTACAATAATGTTGTCACCCGATTCAGCCACATTGGCAATGGCATAAAAAATAGCAGACATACCAGAAGCCGTTCCTACGCCACCAGCACCATGTTCTAAAGCGGTAAAACGTTTTTCAAAAACATCGGTGGTTGGATTCATAAGACGGGTATAGATATTCCCTAACTCTTTCAGTTCAAAAAGATTGGCTGCGTGTTGGGTATCTCTAAATTCATAAGCGGTGGTTTGGTAGATAGGAACAGCCATGGTTCCTTGAGCATCTTTTGTATATCCTGCATGGATGGCGAGTGTTTGTTCTTTCATTACGTATATCCTTAATTATTTGTAATGATTATAACAAAATATTTGTTTACAACTTCCATTCTAGGTTTTTAATCTCTATTTTTTCATTTTTAAAGGGATCAATGACTGTTTTAATCTCATTGAGGGAATAACGAAGGGGGAAACCGATAGAAGAGTTTGTTGCGGTACTTTCTAAAATATAATATTTTTTATTATTAATATAAAGTCCTTCTTTAAAGTGATTTACGTGGACTTCATCGAGGGCTACAATAACAAAAATATGTTTGGGAACCAAAACGAAATAACTCTCTATATTGAGTTCATGAAGTAAAGAAATTAATAGATTACTTTTATCGTCACAATCACCAAAGTTTTTTTGAATGGTTTTTTGAGGAGATTGGGCTTGAAAGTTATTGATTTTATAAGGTATGTTGGTTACATAGTCTAAAATATTTTGTACTCGACATACATTATTATGACAATGGTGGGTTAACGTTTGGCTAAGGGTTAAAATATAAGAATCTTGGCTTGTACTGTTAATATACAAGCCATCGTCAGTATTAATGTGATGTTGATTAACAACGATGATGGATTGGCTAAAAAGATAGAGAAAATAGAGACTTAAACTACCTAAAACAATTTTGGAAAGTGTTAGAGATAGTTTATGGTTCATCTATATGTGAAAATCTGCATGTGCTAAAGCAATACAGTCAATTTCAATGAGTACATTTCTAGGTAGAGTTTTAACTGCTACGGTACTTCTTACAGGTTTATGATGACCAAAATAGTGTGCATAAATCTCATTAACGATTGCAAAATTATTCATATCAGTTAGAAAAATAGTGGTTTTTATTACATCATTAAAATGGGCATTGGCTGCTTCTAATACATAAAAAAGATTTTTCATTACTTGGTGTGTTTGGTTAGCAATATCATCAGCAACAATAACACCTTTTTCATCCATAGCAATTTGTCCTGAAGTAAAAATCATGCCATTTGCGATAATAGCTTGAGAGTAGGGACCTATGGCTGAAGGTGCTTGGTTGGTTGAAATGAATTTCATTGTTTATTTTCCTTTGAGTTGAGTTTAATTGCTTTCATAAAAAATGTAATTGGTTGAGTAATCTGAAAATTCAAAATAGACACGTTTTTCATTTTCATCTTTTTTACCATTAAAGTTTTTGTCATCATATCCATATCCAAATCGATAAGCTCTTGGTCCACCATCATCGGTACCTGAAGCTGTGGTAAGTTTGTCAATTTTAATAAATCGTTTTACCAGTTTGTCTCCTGCATAAATATCCAAGACTCCATTGGTACCTGTCCAGTTTTGAATTGAACGGCTAAGTTTGTTTTGGGTCTCTTGAGTACAACCATTGAATAAGAGTATAAAAATAGTCAATATTGAGAGCATTAATCGCATTGTTTATCCTTTTAAATTTAGAGAACATTTTAACACATATATACCTAACAAAAATCTTAAAAAAATTAGCTTGGCATACCAAATTTTTGAGTCATGAGTTCACCTTCATTATTAAAATAAAGATAATAAAGTTTATCTTTAACTACACTGAGTCCAGCCAAATATCGAAGTGCTAAAGTGGCTTGAAGTGAAGCAATGTGCATAACAATAGGTGCAGTAATTCCTCTTGGAGTATGGTTAGAGATGTTAAAGACTTGAAAAGAGGCATTTTCAAAGAAACAGACTTGACCATTAAACTCTTCTACTGAAGCATATATCCAAGGAGTATGAATGGTTTTAGCATAATTGTCAATTGATTCACGTGTAAAAAAGTTGTCAGTGGCATCCAATATAAGGTCATAGTTTCTATTGAGTAATTTAAATTCTTCAAAGTTTACAGTAAAAGCATGGGCATCAATAAAAGGATTTTTAGCTTTCATCATCTCTACGGCTACCGTTGCTTTTGAGCGACCTTCATCGACTAATGTAAAGGCAACTTGTCTATGAATGTTGTGCAAACTAACGGTATCAAAATCTACCATATCAATTTGACCAATTCCTGATGTTCCAAGAGCCAATGCAAGGCTACATCCCAAACCACCAGAACCAATAATGGCTATTTTTTTATGTTGAAGTGAAGCTTGTGTCTCTTCACCCCAAAGTTGAATTTGTCTGTTAAAGTAATCTGCTGTTTTTATCATGGTGAAAGTGTAGCTAAAAAGTAATGAATTTAAAATTTAAAAGTTTGAGAAAATATTTAGAAGAAGTATGGCGCGGTGGACGAGACTCGAACTCGCGACCCCCTGCGTGACAGGCAGGTATTCTAACCAACTGAACTACCACCGCACCGATTTTAAAAAATGTTAATAAAACAAAGTTTTATGACATATTGTCATGGTGATCGCTACAAGACTCGAACTTGTGACATCTACCTTGTAAGGGTAGCGCTCTACCAACTGAGCTAAGCGACCTTCTTTATTGTTTAATTTGTGTAACAAAACTTGGCGACCCCTAAAGGATTTGAACCTTTGTTTTTGCGTTGAAAACACAATATCCTTGGCCACTAGATGAAAGGGTCATCTTAAGACCTCAAACAATATAATTGTAAAAGTGGTGACCTGTCTAGGATTCGAACCTAGGGCCCATTCCTTAAAAGGGAATTGCTCTACCAACTGAGCTAACAGGTCATAATGGCGCGGTGGACGAGACTCGAACTCGCGACCCCCTGCGTGACAGGCAGGTATTCTAACCAACTGAACTACCACCGCACCGATTTTAAAAAATGTTAATAAAACAAAGTTTTATGACATATTGTCATGGTGATCGCTACAAGACTCGAACTTGTGACATCTACCTTGTAAGGGTAGCGCTCTACCAACTGAGCTAAGCGACCTTATAATTGTTATTTTAAAAAGTGGTGACCTGTCTAGGATTCGAACCTAGGGCCCATTCCTTAAAAGGGAATTGCTCTACCAACTGAGCTAACAGGTCACGATTTTTAACTCACCTTTACAATAAGTGGACGGAATTATAGTCTATTCATAATTATATGTCAAGGGGTTTTTAAAAATCTATAAATTTTTTTTCAAAAGGGCAATTCCCACCTCGGTTGCTTTTTCTTGAATGGCATTTCTATCACCCTTAAAAAGGTGGTGTTCAACAGTTAAAAGCGTACCGTGTGCGATACCAATATACACCGTACCTACAGGTTTTTCATCGCTACCACCTGTTGGACCTGCAATACCACTCACCGCAATAGCATAATCAGCTGAGGCAAGTTTGATAATTCCTTGTAACATCTCTTCTACACATTGGCGACTAACTGCACCATATTGTATCAGTGTCTCGTTGGATACGCCAAGCCATTGTGATTTTATTTCGTTAGAGTAGGTGACACACGAACCACCCAGTACCGAAGAAGCACCAGCTATGGCGGTGAATTCTGAAGCAATTCGTCCACCTGTACAACTTTCGGCAAAGGTAATGGTTTCATTTCTCTTTTTTAGAGTCTCAATTATATCTATGGTGTTTTGTTTTGTTTGATTATTTTTCATAAGGATAATTATACCCAAAACTACTTTTAGATATAATCACGTCAATTATAAAAAATAAGGTTATTTTATGGACTTTAAAGAGACGCTATTACTTCCAAAAACCGATTTCCCAATGCGAGGAAATCTCCCAAATACAGAGCCAAAACGATACCAAAAATGGTACGATGAGAAGATGTATGACCAGATGAAAACAAAAAGAGAGGGTGCTGAACTTTTTACACTTCATGATGGTCCTCCGTATGCTAATGGAGATATTCACATTGGTCATGCTTTGAATAAAACACTTAAAGATATTATTTTAAAATACAACTATTTTCAAGGTAAATCGGTACGAATGACGCCAGGTTGGGATTGTCATGGTTTGCCAATTGAACAAAAAGTTGAAGAGAAAATCGGTAAAACTAAAAAAGAGGCAATGTCAACAGCAAAGTTTAGAGAACTTTGTCGTAATCATGCTGAAAAATTTGTCGATATTCAAAGAGAGAGCTTTAAGCAGTTAGGAATTATGGCAGATTGGGATAATCCTTATGTGACCATGGATTTTAAATTTGAAGCCAATATTTATAGAACTTTATGTGAAGTGGCTAAAAAAGGGCTTTTGGTAGAGCGTCATAAACCTATTTTTTGGTCATGGGCTGCACGAACAGCATTGGCTGATGCAGAGGTAGAGTATGAGGATAAAGAAGATTACTCTATCTATGTAAACTTTGAGCTTTCCGATTTAGCCAAAGCAAAGCTTGATCTTTATGACAATGCAGGTGTGGTTATATGGACAACAACACCGTGGACACTTCCTGCCAATACAGGTATTTCACTCAATCCTGATGAGATGTATGTGTTAAGTGAAGATGGACATATTGTAGCTGAAAGTCGTTATGATACTTTGGTAGCCGAAGGTGTAATTGGTCAACATTCAGGACGAAAAATTGCCTCAACTGAGTTAAATGGACTGTTGGCGATTAACCCTGTTAATGGACGAAGTTCAAAAATTATTTTGGGTGAACACGTTAAGTTGGATGGTGGAACAGGGGCTGTTCATACTGCACCTGGTCATGGTGAAGATGATTATCGTGTTGGATTGGTAAACCACCTTGAAGTGTTGATGCCTGTTGATGAGCGGGGATGTTATGATGAAAGTGTGGTGGGTTTAAATCTTTTACCCAATGCAGAAGCGTTTGTGGGAATGCATATTTTTAAAGCCAATGAGCCAATTTTAGAGATATTGGGAAAAAATCTTCTTAAAGTAAGTAAATTTACCCACTCGTATCCACACTGTTGGAGAACCAAAACACCACTGATTTATAGAGCAACGAACCAATGGTTTATCTCTATTGACGATAAAATTGAAGGTGAAAATCACAGCTTAAGAGAAGTTGCTCTTGATGCGATTGAAGGGGTTAAATTTTATCCTGAAAAATCAAAAAATCGTTTAAAACCAATGATAGAAGGTCGACCTGATTGGTGTATTTCTCGTCAAAGAAGTTGGGGTGTTCCAATTGCTTTCTTTAGAATTAAAAAGAGTAAAAAAGTTGTTTTAGATGAAGATGTGTTGGCGTATGTTGCAAGTTTGTTTGATGAAAAAGGTGCTGATGCATGGTACGATATGGAGATATCCGATTTACTTCCTGTAGGTTCAAAATACAGTGCCGATGATTTGGAAAAAATAGATGATATTTTAGATGTATGGTTTGATTCGGGTTCAACATGGAATTCGGTAGTTAATAGTGGTAATTATGATGCAGGGGAATATCCGACTTCGTTGTATATTGAAGGAAGCGACCAACATCGAGGTTGGTTTCAATCTTCATTGTTGTTAAGTTCAGCCATTAATGGGGTTTCTCCTTATAAGACGCTTATTACACATGGTTTCACAGTTGATGATAAAGGTGAAAAAATGTCTAAGTCCAAAGGAAACGTGGTAGCTCCTGATAAAGTACTCAAAGAGTATGGTTCGGAAATTCTTAGATTGTGGGTTGCGTTAAGTGATTACCAATCTGATTTAAAAATCTCTGATGGTATTTTAAAACAGACCGCAGAACAGTACCGAAAGATTAGAAATACCTTTAGATTTTTACTTGCCAACATGGATGAGTTAGAAAGTTTGGTTGAAGTAGACGCGTATGGTGAGCTTGATAGATGGATTTTAATCAAAGCCGACAAAGTATTTGCATCGGTTAAAGCCAGTTTTGATGAGTATGATTTTTTAAGAGGTTTTGCCACACTCAACCACTTTTTGATCAATGAGTTAAGTGGTATCTATCTGGACATTACTAAAGACAGACTCTATTGTGATGCAAAAAACAGTACGACACGAAGAGCCACACAATCAGCCATGGCAGTTATCTCTAAAGCGATGTTGGGTCTTGTTGTACCAGTGCTTACCTACACAGCCGATGAAATTTTAGATTATGCACCAGCGATTTTCAAAGGTAATATGGAAAATGTATTTGATTTGGTGTACGAAGCCGTGCCGAAAGTAGCAGAGAGTTTTGATGATAAGTTTTTATTAGAAGCCCGTATGAAATTCTCGGAATCTATTGATAAGTTGAAAAAAGAGAAACTTATTAAATCCACACTAGAAGTTGAGATTGTGGGTGATGTTTCTAAGTTTGCCATCAAAGATTCTAAAGATTTAGAAGATTGGTTTGTGGTTTCAGGAGTTAAAACATCATCCAATGGAGAAGCAGTAAGTTCGTTTACTTTAGAAGGCATGACCTTTGGTATACACAAAGCCACCCAAGCCAAATGTCCAAGATGTTGGAGATTCACCTCTGAAAATGAAGAGAGCGTTTGTACTAGATGTGCAGAGGTTATCTAAATGTTTGATTTGAGCCAACCCATCGCCAACGAAGTAGTTGTTGGCTCGATTGTTTTTATTTTTGCTGTTGTTGGCGTAGGGTTATTGGTGGTAGAGTTTTATAAGAAGAAGATACGGTAGTCTCTCTAAGAGAGTTTTGTATCTTTACCTTAATTAGAATATATCAATAAAAATACAATGACCCAACTTTAGCTATAATACCCCAAGCAAGACCAAAAGGCTAAACATGAAAAAAATAATCTATGGGAACAGTAATTTTAGAAAAATAAAAATAAATAATGATTACTTTTATATTGATAAAACGCAATATATAGAAACACTAGAGTCTCTTAGCGAAGATTTTTTAATCTTCTTACGCCCAAGACGCTTTGGAAAATCTCTCTTTTTAT
>DYMW01000025.1:0-1462 GCA_020721385.1 Sulfurovum sp.
TATAACTACTACTTCCACCACAAGCAACAAAAAACAATGTTATTATGGTCATAAATACCATACGCAAAAAATTTAATTTCATTTTAACTCCTTTAATTAAAATCGATACTCTAAACCAAGAGCATAAGCATCTACATCATGATTATCTTCTGTAGCATAACGAACAGCATCTACTGCCATATTCCAATCTTGATTAATAGCATAAGATGCACCTGCACCATAACTAAACCCATTATTACTAATAGAACTGTTATTAATTTTCTGTTTAGCAGCTCCATAACCTACTAATCCAAAAGCTTCTATCTTCTTACTTAACTTTACTTTAGGTTTAAGATAAGCTCCCCAAAGATTTTCCCATCTGTTTTCTGCTTGAGCAATCGTATCCTTTTTAATTCCTAAACCTACTCTGGCTTCTAAGCCAATATATGTAGACATATCATAACCTACTTTAGCCATTAGCCCTACAGGGTGTCCATTTTTTAAAACATTTCCATTAGTCTCTCCATCAAAGCTGGCTTGTGCTACTGAAGCACCTATATAATAATTTGTAGAATTTACGGATAATTGTTCTACTTTTTCCTCTGTTTTATCATTAGATAAAATATTTAATTTTTCTGGTTTTTCAATAACTACATTAACCATATCATTATTTTCAATTACATTATCCATATTAATATCTATTGGCTGTATATCACCACCTGAATAGATAAGAATAGGTAAAAACAAAATAGAATAAAATGTATTATTCATCCACATACCTCCTAAATTCAAACTATAATTTTCATATGATAGTACTTTTTTGCTTAGAAAAACAGCAAATAAACTTAAATATATATTTAAATTAATTTGTTAAAAAATATGCTGTTGTATATTATTTTATTAATCTTCAAAGAAAAAAACATTGTATTCAGCTATCCTCTCTTTAAGATATTTTTGCGTATAATTGCAAAACTTTTTTGGGGGTCTATTTTCAACAAAAAAGGCTTCCAGAACATTCAAAAAATGAAATTATTACAAAGGGTATAATATGGCACAAAGATGTGATGTAACAGGAAAAGGTCCATTGGTTGGAAACAATGTATCTCATGCAAACAACAAAACAAAAAGAAGACAACTACCAAACTTAAGATCTGTAAAAGTTACTTTAGAAGATGGTTCAACACAAACAATTAGAGTTGCTGCTTCTACACTAAGAACCATGAAGAAAAAAGCTGCTCAAGCAACTGCCCAAACAGTTGAAGCATAATTACAAATCTTTAGTCAAATTAAACACATACTATTTTGGCAACACAAAATAGAATTAAAAAGTTTCTCAATTGGCGAGAAGCATCTACACCACATATAACTCTTAATGATGAGTTATATGTACTTCTAGCACCTTTTAGACTCCCACTTATATTAACGGTTCTTACCATGATGTTTGGAACATTTGGTTATGTACTTATTGATAACATGTCACTTT
>DYMW01000025.1:1562-18421 GCA_020721385.1 Sulfurovum sp.
CTTACCATGATGTTTGGAACATTTGGTTATGTACTTATTGATAACATGTCACTTTATTATTTTTGGATTCTTAGTCTTTTCGGCTGCTATTGGTATTATTGTTGATGTACTCAACCGAGGTGAACTACAAAAAATCATGAAGGAGCGACGGATGCTCTATGAGATTGCACGACTAAAAAATCACTTTGTAATCTGTTATCATAATGAATTTACCATTCAAGTCACCAAAGGAAGTAAGCTATTGCTTATAGGTCCTAGTGAAGGTATTAACAAAGTTAAAAAAATAATTAGAAAAACCATACAACCAGAGGAGATGAAACATGTTTAACCTATTTTCCATAAAAGGTGGCATCGACAATGTAGAAGGATTCTTCTGCGACGGTGTCAATGTAGGAATGAAAAAAAAATCTGCTGATGCAGAATCTAGCCATATTGATGGAGATGTTGCTTTTATACGCTCTGATGTTCTTTGTGATGTCACTGCCCGTTTCACCACCAATAAATTTCAAGCAGCTCCTATTAAGCATTATCAGAAGTACCCGAAAGATTTTCAAACCAACTTTTTGTTAATGAATGCCAAAAATGCCAATGCCATGACAGGAGAACAAGGAGTCAAAGACATTGATATGCTTTTTGTGGAACTCGCTAAGTATCATGAGGTATATAATCCGATTATGTCCTCAACAGGCGTGATTGGCTACCGACTCAATCAAGAAAAAATTGCTTCAGCTTTTTCAAAATTTGATTATAATGCTAAAAACTCAGACAACACCGCCCGTTCCATTATGACCACCGACCAATTTAAAAAAGAGTTGGCATTTAGAATTGAATTGGATGATGGAAGCTCTTTTACCATTGCAGCCATTTGTAAAGGTGCAGGGATGATTAACCCTGCCATGGCAACGATGCTCTGTTTTGTCACCACCGATGCCAACATTCCTAAAGCCGATATGGAAGAGCTGTTGGGTGAAGCGACTGAACAATCATTCAATCGAATTAGTGTTGATGGCGATACCTCAACCAACGATACGCTTATGCTACTTGCCAATAAAGTATCGGGTGCTTACAACAAAGAAGCATTCAGAGAAGCCCTTAATAAAATCACCTTTGAACTTGCCATGATGATTCTACGTGATGGTGAAGGAGCCAATAAACTCGTTGCCTTTGAAGTAACAGGTGCTAAAAATGAACAAGAGGCAATCACTGCTAGTCGAGCTTTAAGTAACTCGTTGTTGGTTAAAACAGCCCTCTTTGGTGAAGATCCCAACTGGGGACGAATTGCCTCTACCATTGGTGCGAGTGGTGTTGAATGTGATGACAGCAAACTCTCCATTCATTATGACAATCTTTTAATCTACTCGAATGAACAAAGAGAACTTGACAAAGAGCGTGAAGCACAAGCCTATGTAATTATGAAAAATTCAAGTTTTAAAGTCACCTGTGACCTTGGCATAGGTACAGCCTCTTACACCTCTTATGGTTGTGACTTGAGTTATGAATATGTGAAAATCAACGCAGAGTATCGAACTTAATACAAAAAATAGGTATAATTCCCCTAAAAGAAGAATACCGATATGAACACCTTTAAAGAGCTTGCTTTACCCGATGATGTCTTAAACAATTTAAGCTCATTGGGGTATACACAAATGACACCCATTCAATCCGCGTCTATCCCTGTTATTTTAGAACAAAAAGATATTATTGCCAAAGCCAAAACAGGTTCAGGAAAAACCTTGGCATTTGCTCTACCACTAATTCTTAAACTTAAAGAGAAACAACATCATCCACAAGCTCTTATTATTGTGCCTACACGTGAGTTGTGTGAACAGATTGCGGGTCAATGTAAAGAGATAGCCCGTTACAAATCTGATGTTAAAGTGGTAACACTTTATGGAGGAACTTCTTTAACACAACAAGTCGCTTCATTAGAAAAAGGGGCTGATATTTTGGTGGGAACACCAGGAAGATTACTTGACCATTTTTCAAGAGAAACCATCCATTTGGGGGAAATAAAAACCCTCATACTCGATGAAGCCGATAGAATGCTTGATATGGGCTTTGCTGATGATATTTTAAAAATTGTCTCTAACCTACCAAAACAACGTCAAACACTGCTCTTTTCAGCTACCTATCCTGAAAATATTGACAAACTCACCAAAATTATTTTAAAAAATCCACAAGAAATAAAAATTGATGAAGCAATAAAAAAAATAGCCATTGAAGAACACGTCTATAAAGTAGATAACAAAGATAAAGCCCTTATTACTACACTTCAACACTATCAACCAAGCTTGGCACTTGTCTTTTGTAATACCAAAATCAAAACCACTGAAGTAAGTCAAATGTTACATGAAAAAGGATTTGATGTTGCCACACTCAACGGTGACTTAGAGCAATTTGAACGCCAAGAGATGTTGCTTCAATTTGCCAATGGTTCACTACCTGTTTTAGTCGCCACCGATTTGGCTGCTAGAGGACTCGATATTGAAGCCATTGATTTGGTCATAAACTATGACACCCCAATGAAAACGGAAGATTATACCCATAGAATTGGACGAACAGGACGGGCAGATAAAAGTGGACTGGCCATTACCCTTTGTGATGAATATGGATTACGAAAACTCAATGAGATACAACCTGATTTAAAAACAGAAGATATTGATAATCTTAGACCCAATAAAAATTTCTATTTACAAGGCTCGGTTGCAACCATCTGTATAGATGGAGGAAAAAGAAAAAAAGTACGTGCAGGAGATATTCTAGGAACACTCTGTAAAGATATTGGTATAGAACCTAAAAATATTGGAAAAATCAATGTCTATGATAAGAATTCCTATGTTGCAATAGACAAATCAGTCATTCAAAAAGCATTCAATGGATTAAAAGATGGAAAGATAAAAAATAAAAAATTACGCGTATGGTGGTTGGACTAAACAGTCCAACCCAAAGTAAATCTAACCCTTATTCTGTAAATGCACCAACACTTATTAATCGATCATAACGTTTTTGAAGCATCTCTTCTGTGGTTAATTCTTTTAAAGCTTTAACATTTTCTAAAAAATACTCTTTAAGTACCTTTATTGCCTGTTTTTTCTCACGATGAGCTCCAATAAGCGGTTCATCTAAAATAGCATCAATTAAACCATGGGCCAATAAATCATCTGGTGTAATCTTTAACGCATTACTGGCTTGTTCTACTTTTTTAGGGTCATTCCATAAAATAGCAGCACACCCTTCAGGAGAGATAACCGCAAATACAGAATAACGCATCATTGCCAATTTATCAGCAACACCAATCGCTAAAGCTCCACCTGAACCACCTTCACCAATAACAATAGAAACCATAGGTACTTTAACATTGGTAAATTCAAAAAGATTCTTAGCAATTGCTTCACTCTGCCCACGCTCTTCTGCACCCAAACCAGGATACGCACCTGGAGTGTCTATCAACATCAACACAGGAATATTAAACTTTTCAGCCAATTTCACAGCTCTTAATGCCTTTCGATATCCTTCAGGGTTTGGCATACCAAAATTTCTTTTAAGCTTATGTTTAGTACCACGACCTTTTTGCTCTCCAATAACCATTGCTTTTTGACCATCAATATACCCTAAATAACAAAGAATAGCAGGATCATCACGAAAAGCTCTATCACCATGTATTTCATAAGCATCAGTCATAATTGCACGAATATAATCCAAAGCATAAGGACGATCGGGATGTCTTGCCAACTGTAACTTTTGATAGTCACTAAGCGACTTCATTGTTTTACTTACTTCTTTTTCTAAATCTTTTTCAAAAGACTCTAAAGCATATTCATCACTCTTTGCACGAGCAAAATCAATATCTTGCTGTATCTGCTCGATTTTTTTTTCAAACTCTAAATAAGTTGCCATGCAACATCCTTATATTTTTTTAAAGATAACAACTCCATTAGTTCCACCAAAACCAAATGAGTTACTCATGACCACATTAATCTCAGCATCACGTACACCATCGGTTACATAATCTAAATCACAATCGTTATCTGGTGTTGTATAGTTAATGGTTGGAGGAAGCTTTCCATCACGCATTGCCATTAAAGAAACAACCGCTTCAATTGCTCCAGCAGCACCTAAACAATGTCCAATTTGACCTTTAATAGAACTCATAGGAGGACAATTCTCCGCTCCTCCAAAAAGTGCTTTAACCGCAGCCGTTTCATTTTTATCATTGGCAGGAGTTGATGTACCGTGTGCATTAATATAATCAACTTTAATATCACCTGCCATTCTCATAGCAGCTTTCATCGCCCGAAGTGGACCATCTACAACAGGTGTTGTAATGTGATTGGCATCACCACTTTCACCAAAACCTACTACTTCTCCATAAATTTTTGCTCCACGAGCCATAGCCGATTCATACTCTTCAAGAACCAAAGCCGCAGCTCCTTCCCCCATAACAAAACCATTTCTATCAGCATCAAATGGTCGTGATGACTCTTTAGGATTTTCATTATTGGTACTTAATGCTTTCATTGATGCAAATCCACCAATTCCAGCACCACAAATAGCTGATTCAGCACCAACCACCAACATTCTATCCGCACCATCAAGCATAATTGTTTTGGTTGCTTCTGCAATCGCATGGGTTCCTGCTGCACATGCTGTTACACATGAGAGATTGGGACCTTTAAGTCCATGCTCAATAGAGATAAATCCACCCAACATATTCACCAATGATGAAGGAATAAAAAATGGAGAAATCCTTTTTGGACCTTTATTTTCACAAATAATTGAATTTTTTTCAATATTTGGCAATCCACCAATACCTGATGCGGAAGAGAGACCAAAACGCTCTTTGTCAATATCCTCACCAAAGTTGGCATCAACCATTGCTTCTTGAGCAGCTTTGATACCTAAATGAATAAATCTATCTGCTTTTTTAACCTCTTTAGCATCCATTACCGTACTTGCATCAAAACCAACAACTTCACCTGCAATTCTAACAGAAAAATTTTGGGCATCAAAAAGTTCAATCTCTTTAATTCCACACTCACCATTTAAAATGGCAGAAAACGAACTCTCTTTATCATGTCCCACACTATTAATCATTCCCAAGCCCGTAACTACTACTCTTTTCACTCTATCTCCTATACTCTTTTTAAGATATATATAAAAACATTCAAACCATTGATTTTATATATATCTTATTAAAATTAATATAACCCCTAAAGGGGTTATAATTTATGCTTGAATACTTTCAATAAATTTAATTGCATCTGTAACTGTTGCGATTTTCTCAGCATCTTCATCTGGAATTTCAATATCAAATTTCTCTTCAAGTGCCATTACAAGCTCAACAACATCCAAACTATCTGCTCCAAGATCTTCTACAAATCGTGACTCTTCTTTTACTTCATCGGGACTAACGTTTAATTGTTCTACTACAACTTCTTTTACTTCATCAAATAGTGCCATGACACTCTCCTAATTGTTTAAATTTATGCTTATAAGTATAGCCAAAAAATATAAAAAATATTGTTACTTCCTCTAATTTAAATTTTTAATACGATAAAAACCTCTTTTTTTCACACTGTTTTTCATAAAAATTATCTTTTTCTAACAAGAATAATTTAAAAATTATTTGTCTACTTTTTAGCCCAAAAATTGTGTAAAAAAGTATGCATATATAATGTAAGTCTTTTTTTCATATTTTTTTGTTGTTTTTTTCACTTTTAGAAAAAAAATATTCATCAAAAAAAGCAGAAAATGATTTTATCTCACATTTTTTATTAAAAATTTTTTATTTTTAATAAAGTGCGATAATATGGTATGTTCAGAAAGTTATTTTTAAAAAAAATTATTCATTTTAATTTTTAATTAAGTTTATTAAGATAAAATTTTAAAATTTTTTCAAAAGGATAGATTAAACATGATAAAACATTTTTTAATATTTTTAACATTAACTTTGATACTTACCGCTTGTGACAAAAATCACCTTCAGGTAGAAGCTAAAATTGTTACCCAAACCGAAGAAAAGAATCACCCCATAAAGCCCCTAAAAGTTGTGGACAAAACCATTCATAACCCCAGCGATATTAAAATTTTTACTCAAAAAAGTATTAAACCCATTAACTATACCAATACCATCTCCCTAAATACATTGGAAGTTTCTGAAAAAAAACAAAAATTTTTCCATATGATTTTACCTGCTATTTTAATTAGTAAACAAAAGTTGAAAAATAAACGAGACAAAGTTCTTTCCTTGATGTCAATTCCCCCCGAAGAGTTAAGCCACAAAGACAGTCAATTTTTAGAAACACTTTATGAAACCTATCAAACTACCGATAACAACCAACTCCTTAACCGCATGAAAACCCACCCTGTTAGTATTGTTTTAGCTCAAGCTGCCATTGAATCTGCATGGGGAGAGTCTAGATTCTTCAAAAAAGGTAATAATATTTTTGGTATGTGGTCATATAATACGAATGAATCAAGAATAAAAGCACAAGGCAATAGAAATGGTAAATCTGTTTATGTAAAAAAATACCATGCCTTAAGTGATGCCATTGATGATTATTTTGTTGTCATAGGAAGAGGTGCTTATGAAAACTTTAGAGAACAAAGAACGCGTACCAATGATCCTCTTAAATTGGTTCAATATTTGACAAACTATTGTGAACTTCGAGAAAAATATACCAATAAACTCAAAAAATTTATCGTAAACAATAACTTAAAACAGTACGATAAATTTAAAATTGACAAGAAATATATTTAATATTTCATCGTGATAACCTTATTGTATATGGGTTATCACTTTGCTTAAATCCAAATTTACTTTCGTTCCAACATTTTTTTGAGACTGAATATTTATTTTTATCCTCTCATCGTCACAATATGCCTTCACAAGAGCCAAACCAATACCTTCCCCATAGCTTGCCATATCCAGCTGATAATAACGCTCATATATGCTTATAAGCTCTGTTTCATCCATGCCTATTCCTCTGTCTTCAATGGTAAGAATATTCTCTTTTAAGGTGACATTGATGACAGAATCTTTAGCAGAGTATTTCATGGCATTGGTTAAAAGGTTGTCCAACATCTTTTCAAAACCAATTTTATCTACAAAAATTTGACAAGGATACAATTTTAAAACAAAAAGATTTCGATTTAACTCTTCCATACACTCCACATGTTCTTTTACTAAAATATCCACAAAAAAATACTCTTTTTCTATGGTATGTATCTCTTTTTTAATGCTGTAAACCAACTCCGTATAAAGTCGCTCTAACCTTAATGTAGAAGCATCTATTCGCCCTAATCGTATGAGTGCTTTTTCATTCTCTTTTAAGGTACGCTGTAACAATGCACTGTTGGCTTGAATGGTAGCAATGGGAATATTGAGTTCATGAAGTATCTCTTTGGTTAAATGCAAAAGATTTTCATCAATCCTAAACTTTTGACTTAATATATACGTATTTAAAATATATCCAAATACCATACTAAACAACAAAAGAATCATCATGCCTATTAAAAAGGTTGTTTTATTAAAACCATTTTTATCTAAAAAAAGATAAAAACCAACCAACAAAACTGCAATGGAAGTAACATACAGAAGTGTTGCAATGAACGTTTGTTGATTCATCTAAAATTCACTTTGAATCAATCGATACCCAATACCTCTTACATTTTGAATGGCATAAGGAAAATATTTTTTAAGAGATGCAATATAGACACGAATCGCCCCCAAACTCACCTCTTCATTGGTATGCCACAATTTGGATTCTATCTGTTCCGTACTCACCACTTCACCTTTGGCAACCACCAATAAAAGCAACAAATCAATGGCTTTGCTGGTCACCTGTAACAACTCTGTATCTCTATAAAGTTGTTTGGCATTACAATCAATCGTATAAATACCCAGTTCAATCTTGTTACTACGTATCTGCCTACGTAAAATGGCCTTAATTCGAAACAGCAATTCATCCAAATCGATGGGTTTTTTCATGTAATCATCCGCCCCAATTTCAAACCCCTCTCTTATAGAGTTTTTATCATTACGAGAAGTTAAAAAGATGGTAGCGGTATTGTCACCAGATTGACGCAGTTTTTCAAGCAGATTAAACCCACTCTCATAAGGAAGATTCACATCAAATAGATAGAGATCAAACTTATGTGCATAAGTCAAATCTAAAGCACTATAGGGATCTTGTGCTGTGTGTAAACAGTACCCCTCCTCTTCTAAGAAATCTTGTAATGTTTCATTAAAGAGTCTATCATCCTCTAAGATTAGAATGGTTTGAGACATTACATCAACATCCCACCATTAACTTTGAGCGTTTCACCTGTAATATACGATGAATAATCACTTAAAAGAAATGCGACCGCATTGGCAACCTCTTTAGGCTCACCAAAACGTGACAATGGTATTTTGGCAATAAATGCCTCTTTAACATCATCTTTTAATACATCAGTCATTTCAGTTGCAATAAATCCAGGGGTAATGGTGTTAAATCGAATCCCTCTTGGTGCAGCTTCCATTGCAAATGATTTGGTCATGGCAATCGTTCCACCTTTACTAGCCGAATAATTGGTCTGACCTGCATTACCCGTTTCACCAACAATAGAAGCAATATTAACCACTGAACCAAAACGTTTTTTACTCATCACTTTAACCGCTTCACGACATCCGATAAACGTTGATTTTAAATTCGCATTAATCACCGACATAAAATCATCTGCTTTCATGCGTATTGCCAACTTATCATTGGTAATTCCTGCATTATTAACCAAATAGGCCAATTCTCCATCTCTTGCTACAATGGTTTTAATTGCATCCACAAAAGCATCCTCATCACTGACATCAAAACCAATTACTTCAGCATCGCCTCCAGCCTTGATAATCTCTGCTTGAACTGCTTTGGCTTCTGCCTCACCACTTCGGTAATTAACCCATACTTTTAGACCAAAATTGGCTAACTCTTTTGCAACCTCTGCTCCAATGCCTCTACTCGAACCTGTTACCAACACATTTTTACCTGTAAATTTCATCATAACCCTTTAGAATAGTATTGCGAATATTGTAGTGTATTGGTTGTTAAATTGTTATGAAAAAAAGAGGCGTAGATTTTTTTGAAGAAAAATTGTAAAGAAAAACCGTATAGATAGCACAAAGTAATGCCATGTAGCTATCTATAGTGTAACAGGGAAAAAAGCTTTTTTAACTTTATCAAAGATATCATAATCATCATCTTTAAGTTTACTTTTGACAATAATATAATTTAACTGTTTAAGTACACTCACTTTTGTATAAGTTTCATTATGTAAGGCATTGGCAATAATTGATATTTGTGTATCAATATTGTAATCTTTCTCCATCACCTCATCAAGCAACTTGTTTGCTTCTGTACAACTCGAAGAGAAATCTTGATACATAAACCGACAAAATAGAGGACGTTCTGCATCTAAATCTTTATGGTCTTGCTTAATAACATGGCAAAAAAGTGCTGCTACTGACTCTTTAATCATTGCATCCAACATAGTTTCCTCCTTAGAATCAAATAATAACAATCATAGCAAAATAAACATAATAATAACTAATCAATCTCTGGAAAAAGTTTTTTCCTAATCGATTCAAATATTTTATAATCTTTAGGTGTTATTGTGTCTGAATAGATAATACGATTTAACTGCTCTAAAATATGCATTTTACTCAACTTATCATTTTGTAATGCATCATTAATAATTTGCACATGTTCATAAAGATCATAATCTTCAACCATTGCAGCTCTTAAAAATTGAGCTGCTTCTTCTCTATTACACTGAAAGTTTTCTCCCATCAATGAACAAAATAAAGGAATCTCTTTTTCAACATCACGATGGTCAACTTTTATAATATGTGCTAAAAGTGTTGCCACTGATCTTTTTATTTTTTTATCCATAACGTCGTCTCCTTAACCTATAATTCTATTTAATAGTATACCTAAAAAAATATTGTCACAAAGCCTATTTTAAAAGAGTGCACTGTCCATCTCTTTGGGAATGGCCAATCCCATCACTTTTAAGACTGTAGGTGCCACATTATTCAATGCACCTCCATCATTTAACTTTTCAACACCATTTGCCAACACATAACACCATACATCACCTACCGTATGATTGGTGAGTACATTTCCTTCACTGTCTTTCATCTCTTCACAATTTCCATGATCTGAAGTTAGCACAATCGCATAATCTTTCTCTTTGGCTTTATCCAATATTTTACCAAGTTCGGTATCTACAGCACCCACTGCTTTACACGCTGCCTCATAATTTCCTGTATGTCCTACCATGTCTCCATTGGCAAAATTAACAACAATTAAATCATACCCTTCATCCATTCCTATTCTTACTGCGTCACCTACTTTGGGGGCTGACATTTCAGGTTGCATATCATACGTTTTAACATTAGGGCTAGGAATCAAAACCCGACTCTCACCGATCATTGGTTCTTCAACCCCACCATTAAAGAAAAAGGTCACATGGGCATATTTTTCTGTTTCAGCGGTATGCAACTGTGTCAACTTGGCTTCACTTACCACTTGAGCCAACGTATTGTGTGGAACCTCTTTTGAGAACATCACAGGATAAGAAAATGAAGCATCATACTGTGTCATAGTCGTAATATTTAAAGGTAAAAATGCTCGTTTAAATCCATTAAAAGTCTCATCACCCAAAGCTGTTGTAATCTCTCGAACCCTATCTGAGCGGAAATTTGCCATAATAACCGCATCACCCTCTTCCATTCCTCTATAACCATCTAATGCCATAGGTTCAATAAACTCATCATAAACATTAGAAGCATAACTTTTTTCTATATAGGCTTTTGCATCCAAATCGGTTGAAGGCATCGCTTTAACCATCGCGTTATACCCTTTTTCAACCCTCTCCCAGCGATTGTCTCTGTCCATGGTATAAAAACGACCACCCAAAGTTGCAATGCTAATATCTTCATCACAAATTGCTTTAATTTTCTCTACATAAACCTGTGCCGAACTCGGAGAAACATCACGACCATCGGTGATAAGGTGTAAAAAGACTTTTTTTCCTCTCTTTTTTACCAGTTTTCCCAAACCGATAAGATGGTCAATGTGGGAATGCACCCCACCATCACTAAGCAATCCAATAATATGAACCCGATTACTCTTTTCTAATGTACCATTAAGTGCAACATTTTCCTCAATACTACCATCATTAATTGCCAAAGAGACTTTAACCAAATCTTGATACAAAACCCGACCAGAACCAATACTCATGTGACCAACTTCAGAATTTCCCATCTGTCCTTCAGGTAAGCCAACACTCAATCCATAGGTTGCAATTAATGTTTTTGGAGCCTCTTGTAGTAACTTGTCATACGTTGGTTTTATAGCATCTTTAAACGCATTACAACAGCTATTGGGTTTACATCCAATACCATCAGTGATAATTAATACTGTTTTTTGAATCTTCATCTATCCCTCACTTCCACTTGGCTCTTTTTTAAAAAAATTAAAGTAAAATAACACTTCTTTACTTACAACACTCTAAATTTAGGACTTTACTTCTATGCTATATGCTTTTTACGAACTTTTCAATATTAATATTTTACAATATATCTCTGTCCGTGCAGGATTGGGATTTTTTATCGCTTTTCTTCTTACCTTTTTTGCACTTCCTAAGTATATGGCTTGGGCCATTGCTAGAAAAGCCAAACAACCCATTAATAAATATGTTCCTAACCATGCAAGTAAAAAAAATACTCCTACTATGGGTGGTGCTGTTTTTGTCATTGCTACCATTATTGGGGTACTCTTAACTGCTGATATTTTCAATCCCTATGTTATAGCAGGACTCATGACCATTATTGGATTTGCTTTGGTTGGACTCAAAGATGACCTTGGTAAAATTTTAACAGGAGACAACCTTAAAGGACTAAGCAGTCGAGGTAAAATGATATTGCTGTTTATGATTGCCACAACCGTATCTGCCTTTCTTATTTTGGTCGCCAACTTTCCAACAACGATTTATATTCCTTTTCTGAAAGAACCTCTTTTTGATATGGGTTATTTTGCCATTCTTTTTTGGATTTTTGTCTTTTTAGCCACCACCAATGCCGTCAACTTAACCGATGGTCTTGATGGTCTTGCGACTGTTCCTTCAATCATTGCTCTTTCAACGCTTGGAATTTTGGTTTATGTCACAGGGCATTCTGTCTTTGCAGAGTATCTTCTTTTACCCAATATTAAAGGTGTAGGAGAAGTCGCCATCTTAGCCACCACACTATCAGGTGCCTTGCTTGGTTTTTTATGGTACAACGGTTATCCTGCTGAAATTTTTATGGGTGATACAGGTTCACTTGCCATTGGTGGGATGATTGCCTACCTTGCTATTATCGCAAAAAGTGAAATACTTCTAACCCTTATTGGTCTTATCTTCGTGATAGAAACGATTTCGGTTATCTTACAAGTGGGAAGTTACAAACTACGAGGAAAACGGGTCTTTCTCATGGCACCCATTCATCACCACTTTGAGATGAAAAAATGGGCAGAAAATAAAATTATTGTGCGTTTTTGGATGATTGCCTTTATGTCCAATATTATTGCACTCATCACTTTAAAAATACGATAGGATACTCAATGAACAAACCAACCCTTTTCGGATATGGACTTACTACCAAAGCAATTGCCAAAAAATTAGGTGGAGGCTGTACGTTTTTTGATGACAAAGCCGAACAACCTTACACCGATGAAGAGAACAACCACATCTTCCCTTCACACCTTTTTGACCCAACCAAAAGCCAATTGGAAATCACCACACCAAGTTTTCCACCTTCACACCCGTTGGTACAATCGGCTAAAAACATGATGAGTGAATATGATTTCTTTGCCAATGAAATGCCCTTTAGCATTTGGATTTCAGGCACCAATGGAAAAACAACCACCACCCAAATGCTTACCCACCTTTTAGCCAAAAGAGGAGCAGTAAGTGGTGGAAACATTGGTACACCTTTAGCCGAGCTTGATACCAATGCCCCTATATGGATACTTGAATCGAGTTCATTTACCCTACATCACACCAATGTGGCTTCCCCAAATATCTATCTACTTTTGCCCATCACGCCTGACCATTTAGATTGGCATGGAACAGCCGAACAGTATGAAGCAGATAAACTCAAACCCCTCCTCACCATGAAAGAAGGAGAAATGGCACTGATTCCTCAAGGTCTTAATCTACCACAAACCAATGCCTTTGTAGTTGAATATGACTCCGCTGAATTTGTAGCCAACTATTTTGATATTGACACCTCGAAAATACGTTTTAAAGCTGCTTTTTTAGAAGATGCCCTGTTAGCTTTGGCAGTCACCAAAACCCTCTTTGATGAATTGGATTATGAAACCATCAATGCTTTTCAACTCGATAACCACCGACAAGAAGAGAAAAAAGATGCAAAAGGTAAACTTTGGGTTAATGATTCCAAAGCAACCAATTTAGATGCCACTGTTCAAGCAGTTAAAGGATATGCCGATAGATTTATCAGACTTATTTTAGGTGGTAATGACAAAGGTGCCGATTTAACCCCTCTATTTGAGCTTTTAAGCAACAAAAAGGTTCATCTCTATACCATCGGTGCCAACAGCCAAAAACTCGCCACATTAGCAGAACACCACCACATTGGATACACTGCTTGTCAAACCCTTGAAAATGCAGTCAATATCATTGCCAAAGAGCGAACTTTAGACGATGTTGCCCTACTCTCACCAGCCGCAGCGAGTCAAGACCAATTTCTATCTTACAAAGACCGTGGAGAAAAGTTTTTTCAATATATTGATAATCTTTCGTAATTTAATATTAATTTAAGTTTATATAGCTATAATTTCAGCCACTTCACATAAGAAGTACTCACTTCAAAAGTGGCTCCATAGCTCAGTTGGTAGAGCAAAGGATTGAAAATCCTTGTGTCGGCGGTTCGATTCCGTCTGGCGCCACCACTTTGACCCTCATAAACCTTACTTTCAATCAATACCTTGGCAAACATTATTCCATAAACCCCCAATGTCAATCGTTATTTTTTAAACTAAAATAGAACTGATTGTACTTTATTATTGAATGAATAGAACTATTTATCCTTAAAATAAACATATTTAAAAATATTAAAAAATAATTTATAATATTTATTGTGAACAAAAATGTTACAATAATAAAAAATTATTTTAAGGTTTATAATTATGAAAAAAATTAAAGTTTTACTGCTTGGCTTATGCCTAACACAATCATTATACAGTTATGAATATGATGAAAAAGATGTTTATCATATCTTATCCTCAACAACATTGGGGTATGTAGGAGAGACGTTACTACATAAATCATCCTCATTAAGTGATACTCAAAAGATTATTTTTGGGGCAACGCCAACCATTGCAATAGGGGCTTATAAAGAGTATGTTGATGATAAAACCAGTGATAATGGGGATATGATTCTTAATGTACTTGGTGCATTAACAGGAGCTTATTTGGGAAATTATTTCAACAATAAATATTTCTTTAAACTCAATCACGAAGGGGCAACCAAAACCACCAAATTAACCATGGGCTATAATTTTTAACCTTTCTTGTAACTTCTTCAAGAAAAGGTTATAATTAACAAAGAAAAAATTATCGAGTAGGAGAGATTCCATGCAAAATTTTCAAAAAGTAGGTTTACTATTTATCAGCTTATTTATCGTGAGTGGTTGTGAAACAGGTACAAAATACGATTCTGACACCCCAACAATTACAGAATCAAGCCAAGATGAGATGGTTGATACAACATCCAACGATGAAGACATATTTGACTTGGAACCTCTTCAAAAAATGAATGCTTCAACTTCAAATATCAAACAGTTTGAAGGAGGAAGTTCAACCGATGGGCTTGATGTAAAATCGATTAGAATAGGTAAACATGACAATTTTACCCGTTTGGTTTTTGATGTTAAAAAAAAGAACAACGCCCAAGAGAGTGTTAAAAAAGTGGGTTATTATACCTTTTCTTATGTACCAAAAACCAATAAAATAACAGCGGTCATCAATGGATATGATGGTTTTTCAGCCCAAATTCCGACCTTTTCAAGTACAAGCATTGTTGAAAAAATGTATTTTGAAGACTATCCTGATGAAGACGCTTATAAATTTCATATTCAATTAAGAGAAGATGCGACTGTTAAAGTTTTTGACATGGAAAATCCAGCCAAATTGGTTGTTGACATCACACCTTTATACTAAAAAAATAGCATTACCTTTATGTAATGCTATATCGAGTCAAATCCCATATCTTCTGTGGGTGCTTTTCTATTGTTCATATCTTCTTCTTTTTGTGCTTCTTGATAATAATGATTAAATTTAGCTCCACGTTCATCTAAAAATGCCAACATCTTTTTTTGACCCAATTTCTTGGCATAATCTTTGCTACTCATACATGAATTGTCTTGTACATTAATATCTGCTCCATAATCAAGCAACAGTTGAGCAATGGCAATGTTGTTAAAACACGCAGCCAAAACAATAGGAGTAATACCACTTTTACGCGAAGTTGCATTCACATCCATTCCTTTGTCAAGACACATCCTAATGACATCTTCTCGTTTAAATTTAATGGCAATATCAATCGCACTTAACCCATCACTGTCTACTTGATTAATGTCACAGCCATATTGAAGCAACACTTCAATAAATTCAATAGAAGCATATTTACGAATGGCATAAAAGAGGGTACTGATTTCATCAGGGTCTTCTAGGTCATACTCTTGCCCTATCAATACAGGCTCAGAAAGGTCTATCCCCGCTTTACAAAGTGCTTTAAGTTTAACAATATTATCATTTTCAATCGCTTCTATTAATTCATTCATGGTTCAACCTTTATCTATAATCTCTTTAGTATTTTTTAGGTTATAACATAAAGCGGTACAACTATTTCTTAATAATTGTCTCTTTTTAACGTTTATTTTTAACTTGTTGAATGTACTTTAACTCTTGAAGTGCAATTTTATCATTGGGTGCAATTTTTAAAATTTCATTATAAACCGCTTCGGCTTTACTCAACTCATTCAGTTCGGTAAGACTGTAACCAATACCCCGTTTAGCCCTTAACAATTCGGTCTCTTGTAACTCTTTTGGTGAAAACAGTTGGGCTGATTTTTCAGCAGATTGATAAGTGCTTAAAGCTTTCTGCCACTCTTTTTCTTGATGATAAAAATGTCCCAACTCTGATAAATATTTGGAATTAGAAGGGGCAAGTTGCACTGCTTTTTCAATAAATATTTTAGCATTACTTATCTCTTTCAATTCAACCAGTGCATAAGCTTTAAGATAATAAGCATCTGACCATGTTGTATTGAGTACTTCCACCTCTTTACCCTCCTCTTTAGCCGTTGCTAAATAGAAAAGATGCTCTTCTCTTGAACGTGCCGTATAGATACGTTTGGTAACATGTGCATAGGCATCTTCATAATGGGTAATAATCGGATTAAAATGGTTCAAAATCGCTTTTTGGGCATCACCATAATACAAAGCTTGTTCTCCACTGCTTAAGAGTTCTTTATATTTTAAATCATCAACCATGGGCGTATTCACAATAGGTGTATTTACTGTTTGAGATGTTTCAACTTCAATGGTATTGGGAATTTGATGGGCATTTGGAGCCGTACACGCAGAAAGAAAAATCAATAAAAGTATGAGCAATACATTTTTCATAGACAAACCTTTTTAGGATATTATATACTAAACTATCTAAGATGACTCCATGGTCTTATAAATCCCTTTTATACTATAATAATAAAAACTGAAATATATGAGGTATAGATGATTATAGTCAATTCAATAGA
>DYMW01000026.1:0-2781 GCA_020721385.1 Sulfurovum sp.
AGAAAAAGCCCGAGATTACTTTCTGTAAATTCATTATTGTATCCATTGTTAAAGTAGGTGATACTCCACCCCATAAATAAGGTGGATTCTTCTTCCACTAAGCAACCTTAGTTTGATGAGAAGCATTGTTGCCGTGTATCCCACGGGCAAGTATGTTTAGAGAAGCATTAGTGTCAGCGTTGGCACTATGCCCACAAGCAGTACATACGAACTTACTTTGTGATTGTCTGTTTTCTTTTGAAATATGACCACACGCATTACAAGTTTGGGACGTAAATTTAGGGTCAACTTTAATGAGGTGGTTTTACGCTACGATTTGATACATACTACAATGCATTTGCAACATTAACATAAAGCCCTAAAAGCTCTAATTGGGCATCTATTTTGTATATCTCTTGGTCGAGTTGTCGTACTTTTAGAGTATTGCTTACAATTTTTGTATCAAAATTTGTTTTATCTCCTAATGCTTCAAACTCTTTAGCCGTGGTTAACATACTGGCATAAGATTGGGCATCTTCTTTAGAGAGTGCTATTTTTTGGTCAATAATCGACAAACGTTTTTTACTCAGTTTTAAATTATTTGCCATGGTTTTTTTCTTCTCATCTAACGTAATTTGTGCATTGAGATACTCTATTTTTGAACTTTGTATATCATCAAAAGAGGTGATACTCAACGGGAGTGTTACTTTAAAACCATAATTATAATATTCTGTTTTTAACGTACTTTGAGCAAACAGAGGGTTTAAATCTTCCTTGGTATAACGCCCTGTAACAGAGACTTCTGGCATATATTTGGTAAAAATCATATATTTGTTATGCTTCTTCTCTTCGACTCGAAATTCATCTCGTTGAATCTCTAACTGCTCTTGCATATAACGCTCTTGATCTATCATACCAAAATTGGGTAATTCAATACTATAAGGGTCACTGTCACTCAACAATGAAAAATCATTCTCCAGTTTGGTCACCGTTAAATCAAGTTCCAACTTAGAGGTAATATCTTGATTGTGTTTGAGTAGAGCTTGGTCATAAAGGGTTCGGTTCGTTAACCCTTCATCATAACTCTCTTTTTGTATTTGAATATCTAAACGGTCATTCTCTATCATCAACTCCAGCTTTGCCAACTGATATTTTGATTTTTTGAGGTTATAAAGGATATTCAATGCTTGTGAAATGAGTTGACGTTTTTGCAACTCAACATCCAAAGCATTGGCTTTTCCTAAGGCTTTGGCATATTTAATCGCCGACCAAATCCCACCCATTTTAAAAATGGGTTGGTCAACGGAGACCATAAACTGTCCTGTTCCTAATGCGTCACCAAATTGAGTGGTGTAGTTTTTTGAATATTGCATCACAATCGGATTAATCCATGAGTTTTCTAACTGCTTACTCTGTACAGAACTTTGCTCCTGTTGATACTCTAACAATTTGTTTTTATCGTTAGAGAGAATATTACTTAATTCACTATCCGCAACAAGCAGAGAAAATGAAAGACTAGATACTGCTAATAGCTTTGTCAAAACGTTTAAATCCTTCATCTATTTCGGCTCTACTAATTGTCAGTGCAGGTAAAAAACGTACCGTATTTCGCCCTGCTTTAATCACAATCAATCCCTCTTTCATGCTGTTGCTAACCACCAATGCAACCGTTTGAGCATCTTTGGCACGAAGACCTCTCATAAGACCCAATCCAACCTCTTTTTCAAAAAGATTGCTATACTTCTTTGCTATCTCTCGTAGTTTACTTTCAAAATGGATAAAGGTTTCATGCAGTTCATCACGCTCATACAGCTTACTTAAAACCTCTAAAACAGCCAATCCTGCTGTCGTACTTAAATAGTTTCCACCAAAAGTGCTTCCATGGTCACCAGCAACGAGAATATCTTTGTGTTTGGTCATCACCGCACCAATAGGAACACCCCCACCCAACCCTTTTGCCATGGTAACAATGTCTGGTTCTATCTCATAAAGATTCGATGCCAACATCTCACCTGTTCGATAAATTCCTGTTTGTACCTCATCAACAATCAATAAAATATCGTGAGCTTTAAGAAACTTGTATAATCCCTGAATCTCATCTCTATCAAAAGGCTGAACACCTCCCTCCCCTTGAACCAACTCAATAAGAACCGCAACGGTCTCATCATCAATGTTACTGTAAATATTTTCTATGCTGTTCACATACGAAAACCCATCTGGATAAGGTGAAAAGTTTGGTGAATGAAAACTCTCTTGTCCTGTGGCTTTAACGGTGGTAATGGTACGTCCATGAAACGAATGTTCCAAAGTAATAACTTTAAACTTTTTTTTATCAAACTTGGTTTCCCCATATTTTCGGGCTATTTTAATCGCTCCCTCATTGGCTTCTGCTCCTGAATTGGCAAAAAATATTGCTCCATCATAGTTGCTCAATTTACAAATTTGTTCTGCCAATTTTGCTTGGGGTTCAATCACTTGTAAATTTGAAATATGAATAATTTTATGTGCCTGTTCACACAGTGCATTCACCAAAACTGGATTGTTGTGTCCCACAGAATTTACGGCAATACCCGCAGCAAAATCAATATAATCACGCCCATTTTCATCAAAGAGTGTCGAACCCTCTCCACTTACAAAGTTGGTATAATTTCGTGTATAGGTTTGTAGTACGTACTCTTTATCTAATTCTTCTAATGTCATTATTTATTTTTTCCTAAATATTATTTTATGGTGCAATAAATTGCACCCTACAGACTCTTATGTGTTTCGTCTGTTAAGTGTTCAAATCTCAATTTTCCACCA
>DYMW01000026.1:2881-12318 GCA_020721385.1 Sulfurovum sp.
CTACAGACTCTTATGTGTTTCGTCTGTTAAGTGTTCAAATCTCAATTTTCCACCACCCAAAACATGAAAATGTAAGTGATGTACCTCTTGTCCACCATCTTCTCCATTGTTCACAATAAGCCTATAACCACTTTTATCAATGCCCGTTAAGGTTGCGACCTCTTGTATAAAAGGTGTCATTCCTGCCATCATCTCTGCAGTTACCTCTTGAAAACATACCACGTGTTTCTTTGGAATCACCAAAATATGAATGGGTGCTTTGGGATATAAATCATGAAATGCTAAAAAATCATCGTTTTCAAAAATTTTATTACTGGGTATTTGACCCTCTACAATTTTACAAAATATACACATCGTTTTATCCTTATTAATAGTTTAACAATTTTAAAAATTATAACACAATCAATCCCACTATTAGCATAGTTTGGATAAAATCTCACAATTATTAATCAAACCATATAAGAAAAAAATAGAGGTTATTTTGGAAAATTTAGAAGAACAAATTATACAAGCAAACTCACTTGATGCACTAGAGAGAGTTCGTATTGAACTTTTTGGGAAAAAAGGTGCCTTGGCTGTTGAATTTGCAAAATTAAAAGATGTACCTGGAGCAGAAAAAAAAGCATTTGCAGAGGGGCTTAACACCACAAAAACTCATTTACAAAAGGTCTACGATGAGTGTTATGAATCCCTTAAAAAAGCAGAAATCGAACGTCTTCTAAAAGCTGAAGCCATTGATGTTTCACTTTATAACAACTTGAATGCCAAAGGGGCGTTACATCCTGTAATGTCTACCATGGATAAGATTATTGACTACTTTGTTGCCTTAAACTTCTCCATTGAAGATGGACCAAAAGTAGAAGATGATTTTCACAATTTTGAAGCACTGAATTTGCCTAAGAACCACCCTGCACGAGACATGCAAGATACCTTCTTCTTTCATGATGGAGCTGTTTTAAGAACACATACCTCACCTGTGCAAATTCGTACCATGTTGCAACAACAACCCCCTATTCGTATGATTGCACCAGGGGCTGTTTTTAGAAAAGATTATGATATTACCCATACGCCAATGTTTCATCAAGTGGAAGGATTGGTGGTTGATGCCAAAGATGAAGTAAGCTTTGCCAACTTAAAATCAATGATGGCAGACTTTTTACACTACATGTTTGGTGAAGTTGAAGTACGATTTAGACCAAGCTTCTTCCCGTTTACTGAACCATCCGCAGAAGTAGACATTTCTTGTATCTTTTGTGAAGGTAAAGGATGTCGTGTCTGTTCCCATACAGGCTGGTTAGAGGTACTTGGTTGTGGTATTGTTGACCCCAATGTTTTTAAAGCGGTTAAATATAAAAATGTGAGTGGATACGCCTTTGGATTGGGTGTTGAGAGATTTGCCATGTTACTACACAAAATTCCTGATCTTAGAATGCTATTTGAAGGTGATACACGTTTATTGGAGCAGTTTAGATGATCGTTACAAAAAGTTGGTTAAATAATTTTATAAACCTTAATGGTGTGAGCAATGAAAAGCTCTATGAGACACTCAATTCAATTGGGTTAGAAGTGAACAGCATAAAAACCTATACCATCCCTGACAAAATCGTGGTTGGTAAAATTTTATCCTGTGAAAAACATCCAGATGCAGATAAACTGAATGTTTGTCAAATTGATATTGGTTCTGCTGTCCGTCAAATTGTTTGTGGAGCTGCCAATGTTGTTCATGCACACTATGTAGCTGTTGCCACCATTGGAGCCAAACTGAACGAAGATTTCGAGATTAAACACGCCAAACTTCGTGGCGTAGAGAGTGAAGGAATGGTCTGTTCTTCAACCGAACTTGGACTTCCTAATATTGGTGATGGCATTATGATACTCGATGAGAGTATTGGGGAATTGGTTGTGGGTAAAAATTTGAATGAATATGAAAAAATTGCCGATACCATTATAGAGATTGAACTTACTGCAAACCGTGGAGACTGTTTAAGTATTTATGGAATTGCTAGAGATTTATCAGCGGCATTAAACATTCCTCTTACTAGATTTGAGTATGAAAGCCAAAACCATGAAAAAGTTGGATTGGCAAGGGTTGCAAAACTAAGCAACAGTGGAAAAGTTAATGCATTATTGCAATACACCATGGCAACCATGCAAAAGTTACATCTCTCTTTACTCTTATCCTTACGCCTTGCATTTGTAGAAGAGACACAAAGCAATGCTCTAGCAGGAATTCTAAAATACATCAGTCATACCACAGGTGTTGTGTTACGTGCTTATGATGTGAGCCACTTAAATTTAGAAGAAGAGAAATTGAACCTCAAGGCATCAAGCCATGAAGAGATTATTGAAATTTCAATAAACGACAAAATTGTTTCTGAGGTCGGTATTACACAAGAAGCATCAAGTAAAGCCAATGAAAAATCAAAGCAAGTTCTTTTTGAAGCAAGTTATGTTCATCCTTCAACATTAGTAGACATTGTAGCCGAGAAAAAACTCACTACTGATGAACTTTACTACAATACTTCAAGAGGAAGTGAACCGCATTTATCCTTTGGAATCAATTACCTCACCTATCTTTTTGAAACCTATACCCACTGTAAACTTTACGATGGTGTACTCTCATTGGGTGAGGAGTTTGAACCCAAAATTATCACCATTGACAGCAATGGAGTTTCAGCTTTAATCGGAAATACGATTGAAAAAACAGAGATTATGAATATCTTAACCTCTTTAGGATTTAAAGTACAAAGTTCTACTGAAGAAAAATTTGGGGTTACCATTCCACAATTTAGACATGATATTGAAAACATTCAAGACATTACCGAAGAGATTGTACGTATTATTGGAATCAACAACATTGAAGCCAAACCGTTCAAATTTGCCGAAGCATCACGAACCAATACCACTACGCATCGTTACTATGCCAAAAAAGCCCTACGAGAACGTGCGGTAACTGCTTCTTTTGATGAAAGTGTTTCCTATGCCTTTTCTGACGCTCTGTTATTAGAGAAATATAATTTCCCTCTACTCAAAAAAGAGCTAGAGATTATTAATCCGATTACTGCTGATTTCAATACGTTACGATCAACTATTTTAATCAATTTACTACTCGCTGCCCAACGTAATGTGAACTATTCAAAAAAATCAACAGCCCTATTTGAAATTGGTACCATTTTTAATGAAAATCGTGAAGAGAAAGAAGTTTTAAGCTTAATTTACACAGGACAAAAAGAGTCTGAAAATGTAAGCAACAGCGGAAAACCAGCCAACATTGATTTTGAAACCTTTGTCAAAAAAATTTCATCCATTATTGGCAATATGGAACTGCGTACCTCGGTTGAAAACAACGGATTGATTCACCCTTATCAATCAGCAGATATTATTATTGACAATGAAGTGTGTGGTTTCCTTACCAAAATCCATCCTAACGTATCAGAAGCGTTTGATTTAAGCGATACTTTTGTTGCAGAAATAGATTTTAATGCCTTAATACCTAAACACATTAATGCCCATGCTATCTCAAAATTTCAAGGGGTTTATAAAGATTTGAGTTTGGTTGTTGATAAAAACTTACCATTTAACCAATTCTCAACTGCCATTAAAACATTAAACTTACCACTACTCAACAAAATTTATCCTATAGATGTCTATCAAGATGAATCCTTGGGGGAACAAAAAAGTTTAACCTTACGTCTCTTTATTCAATCTTTAGATAAAACACTGGGTGATGAAGAGATTGAGGCAACCATTAACCCTATTATTGAAAAACTTCAAACAGAATATGGAGCAACCTTAAGATGAAAAGTGTCACTATCGCACAACGAAATCACGGTTTTAGCTTAGAGTGTACCACC
Source organism: Sulfurovum sp. (assembly GCA_020721385.1). Classification (GTDB taxonomy): domain Bacteria; phylum Campylobacterota; class Campylobacteria; order Campylobacterales; family Sulfurovaceae; genus UBA1140. Next base: position 6,736 of record DYMW01000026.1, read on the forward strand.
ATTGCACCTGATAAATCCATCTCTCATCGTTGTGCCATGTTTTCTTTACTCAGTGATAAGCCCTCTTATATTAGAAACTTTCTTTTAGGAGAGGACACGTTAGCCTCCCTCTCTATTGCAGGTCAACTCGGTGCAACAATTAAAAGAGAAGGCTCTACCATTGAGATAACTCCTCCTACCAAATTGAGTGAACCTGATGACATTTTAGATTGTGGCAATGCAGGTACAGGAATGCGACTCTATGCTGGACTTTTGGCTGGAATTGATGGCTCTTTTATCTTGACAGGAGACAAATATTTACGTTCACGTCCGATGAGACGTGTTGCGGACCCGTTGCGTTCTATTGGTGCAAAAATTGATGGTAGAGAAAATGGAAACTTGGCACCACTTGCCATACGAGGTGGAAAATTAAAATCATTTCGCTACCACTCTCCTATTGATTCTGCACAGATAAAATCAGCCCTTATCTTGGCAGGATTACAAGCTGACAACAGCTCATTTTATAAAGAGGATTTACTCTCACGTGACCATACCGAACGAATGTTAAAAGGTATGGGTGCCGAGCTTTCTATCAGTGAAGATGGTTGGATTCAAATTGAACCACTTAAACAACCATTAAAACCATTAAATATTACTGTTCCAGCTGACCCTTCAAGTGGTTTTTTCTTTGCTGTAGCAACTGCTATTACACCTGATTCTAAAACCGTTATTAAAAATGTTACACTTAACCCAACCCGTATAGAAGCCTATAAAATTTTAGAAAAAATGGGTACAAACATTGCTTTTATTGAAAAAGAGAACATCTATGAGCCTATTGGAGATATAGAGATTAGCTACAATGGAAAACTTCAAGCAGTCACTGTTGAAAAAAACATTGCATGGCTCATTGATGAACTTCCTGCACTCTCTATTGCCATGGCAGTAGCCGAGGGTACGAGTCTGATTAAAAATGCCAAAGAGTTGCGGGTTAAAGAGAGTGATAGAATTAGCACCGTTATTAATGGCTTAAGCAACTGTGGTATTGAGACCATCGAACATGAAGATGGATATGAAGTCATTGGTGGAAAACTTCAATCGGCAACCATTAACAGTCATGGAGACCACCGTATTGCAATGAGTTTTGCCATTGCTGGATTGTGCTGTAATATGACAATAGAAGATACACAATGTATTGATACCTCTTTTCCAAATTTTTTCGATATACTCGGCGAAATTACAACAATAGGATAATTAAAAATGAAAATTCAATTAGCATCAAATTATGGATTTTGTTATGGTGTCAAACGTGCCATTGAAATCGCTGAAAAACATAAAAACAGTTTTACCTATGGTCCACTGATTCACAATAAAGATGAAATTGACCGTTTAAACAATGGATTCAACATCGGTTTGGTCGAAAAAATAGAAGATATTAAAAACAACAATGCCGTGGTTATTCGAACCCATGGTATCCCAAAAAATGAATTGGCTGTTTTAAAACAACAAAAGAATAAAATCATTGATGCCACCTGCCCTTATGTTACCACCCCTCAAAACATTGTAGCGAAAATGAGTTCAGAGGGTTACTCGGTGGTTATCTTTGGAGATAAAGCACACCCTGAAATTAAAGGGGTTGTCTCATATGCCCAAGACCAAAATAATGCTTTTATTGTTTTAAAATCAGAAGAATTAAAAGAGCTTCCTATCAAAAACAAAGTGGCACTTGTCTCTCAAACCACTAAAAAACCCGAAGATTTTGCAAAAATAGTCAATGCACTGATAAAAACACATAAAGAAGTTCGAGTATTTAATACCATCTGTAATGCCACTTTTGAAAATCAAGATGCTGCTGCTGAATTGGCAAAAAAGGCTGATGTAATGATTGTTATTGGAGGAAAGCACTCTTCTAATACCAAGATGTTACACAGCATTTCTCAAAAAGATTGTCAGGATAGTTATCTCATTGAAAATGAACATGAACTACAAAAAGATTGGTTTCAAGGCAAAACATTTTGTGGTATTTCCGCTGGTGCTTCTACTCCTGATTGGGTTGTTCAAAACGTTATTAATACCATTAAAGAAATTACTCAATAAATAAAAGAACCCCTCAATTTTTAAAGTTAAAGGGTTCCCTTCTCCCCTTCTTCTCTTCTACATATTCCTCTTTTTTCATTGTGTATTAAATAAAAAAGAGTATAATATTGCAAAATTAGGCACAAGCAAGGATTAGTAAGCATGAAATTCGAAGATATCGAAATAGAGGACATAGATTTTGGAGCGATGCTCGAGGAGTCGTTTAGAAAAGAAGACAAAAAAAGTGATTTAGTAGAGGGTATTATTGTTAAAATAAATGAAGAAGACAATCAAGCAATTATTGATATTGGTCGGAAAAATGAAGCAATTATGTCACTAGATCAAATTAGAGATGAAGATGGTACTTTAATCTTTAAAGAGGGTGACAGCATCACGGTTGTAGTTACAGGTGTTAGAAATGAAAAACCAACTGTTTCTTATGAATTAGCCGAAAAAAGAGCTGCACTTGCAGAGTTTATCGAAGAATATGATGAAGAGCAAGAGTATGTTGTTGAGGGTGAAATCACTAAGAAAAATAAAGGTGGATATGTTGTTGATGTATCTGGTTTAGAATTTTTTATGCCAAGAACACTCTCTTATGTAAGTGCCAAAGTAAATCCAATTGGTAAAAAAGTAAAAGCACTTATTGTTAAAGTTGAAAAAGATAAAGGTACTGTAATTGTATCAAGAAAAGAGCTTATCGAAAGAGAAAAAGCTGAAACACAAGAGATTGTTGATAAATTATTAGAAAACAAAGCTGTTGTTCTTGGTACCATCAAAAAAATCACTTCTTATGGTATGTTTGTTGATGTTGGTGGAATGGATGGACTTGTTCACTACTCACAAATCTCTCATAAAGGGCCTGTTAACCCTTCTAAATATTATAAAGAGGGTGATGAAGTTAATGTTATTGCCATCGATTATGACAAAAAGAAAAGACACCTTTCCTTATCTATCAAAGAAGCCAATCTTGATCCATGGAAAGATATTGATGGAACATTAAGAGAAGGTGATAGCGTTGCTGTTGTTGTTTCAAATATTGAACCTTATGGTGCATTTGTAGATTTAGGTGAAGATCTTGAAGCATTCCTCCACGTCTCTGAAATCTCTTGGGATAAAAATGTTAAACATCCAAAAGATTATATTGAAATTGGTCAAAAAATTGATGTTGAAATTATCGAAATTGACAAACAACAAAGAAGGCTTAGAGTTTCAAGAAAAACATTACTGCCTAAACCAATCGACACTTTTGCATCAGCAAACAGAGTTGGTGATGTGGTAACAGGTACTGTTTCATCAGTAACTGATTTTGGTGCCTTTGTTAAAATTGGAACCATTGAAGGTCTACTTCACAATCAAGAAGTATCTTGGGATAAAGCAGAATCAGCCAAAGATAATTTTAAAGTTGGTGAAGAAGTTGAAGTGAAAATCATCAAAATTGACAAACAAAATGGAAAAGTATCTTTAAGTAAAAAAGCTCTTGAAGAGTCCCCTGTTGCAGCATTTGTTAAAGCACACAAAAATGGTGACATTGTTAAAGGTGTTGTAAAAGATAAAAAAGAATTTGGTGTATTTATCTCTTTAGAAAATGGTGTTGATGCTTTAATTCGACTTGAAGATCTTGAACCTCTTAAAGAAAAAGAAATTGAAAAAGGTCAAACCATTAGAGCTGTTATTAGCTTTATTGATGCAAAAAATGACAGAATTAGAGTTTCTGTTAAAAGATTAGAGCGTCAAGAAGAGAGAGAAGCTCTTGATAAAGTCAATGATGAACAAGACAGTAGTATGACACTTGGTGATGTATTTAAAGCCCAATTAAATAAATAAGGTTTACATAAAATGTCTAAAATAACTGTTGTAGTTTGTGATCATATCCACCAAAAAGGGTTGGATATCCTCGCAAATGATGCCGATATCCATCTTATTAATGCTGCTGATGAGACTAAAGAGAAGCTCCTTACTGACATTATTGCTCTTGCTGATGTTGCCATTACACGTTCTTCAACCGATGTTGATCAAGCGTTTCTTGACCATGCTATAAAAGTAAAAGCCATTGTTCGTGCTGGTGTTGGTGTTGACAATGTTGATATTGATGGTTGTAGTAAAAAAGGTATTGTTGTAATGAACGTACCTACAGCCAATACCATCGCTGCTGTTGAATTAACCATGACCCACATGCTTTCATGTGTACGTCAATTTCCTTATGCTCACAACAACTTAAAACTTGATAGAGTGTGGAGAAGACAAGATTGGTATGGTACAGAACTTAAAGATAAAAAATTGGGTGTTATTGGTTTTGGTAACATTGGTTCACGTGTAGCAAAAAGAGCAAAAGCTTTTGAGATGGATGTTGTAGCCTATGACCCCTATATTGACCCAACCAAAGTAACTGATTTTGACATGAAATACACCACAAACTTTGATGATATTTTAGCTTGTGACATTATTACCATTCATACCCCTAAAAATAAAGAGACCATTGGTATGATAAATACCAATGAAATTACTAAAATGAAAGATGGTGTGATACTTATTAACTGTGCAAGAGGAGGACTTTATAATGAAGATGCTCTTCTTGAAGGTTTAAAAAGTGGAAAAATTGCCATGGCTGGAATTGATGTATTTAACAAAGAACCAGCAACCGATCATCCACTGCTTGACCTTAATAATGTAACATTAACACCTCATTTGGGTGCAAATACCAAAGAGTCTCAAGAAAACATTGCCATTCAAGCAGCAGAAAATGCCATTTCAGCTGCCAAAAATATTGCGTATCCGAATGCACTCAACTTACCAATCAAAGAGAATGAACTGCCTGATTTCTTACGACCATATCTTGAGTTAATTCAAAAAATGGGACATCTTTCAGCCCAAGCAACAAAATCAGCTATTGATAGCATTAAAATTACTACTGAAGGTTTAGTTTCTGATTATATTGATTCTTTAACAACTTTTGCAACCGTTGGTATTTTATCGGAATCATTAGAAGATCAAGTTAATTATGTGAATGCTGAATTTGTAGCAGATGATAGAGGAATTAAAATCTTAAAAAACAAAGCCATTAATCACAGTGGTTTCTCCAATAAAGTTTCTATTAAACTTTCTACAAAAGCTGGTATTTTTAATATTTCTGGTACTGTTTTTGGAGATGAAGCACAACGTATCATTGACATTGATGGTTACGAATTGGATTTAGAACCTAAAGGTACCATGATTTTATTTAGAAATACAGATGTTCCTGGTGTTATTGGGGATGTGGGACACATTATTGCCTCTAATGGTCTTAATATTTCTGATTTTAGATTGGGACGAGACAAACATTCTCAAGCTTTAGCCGTTGTTAAAGTAGATGGAAATGTGACCAAAAAATTATTAAATGAACTCTCTGACCTAAAAACCTGTTTAAATGTAACTTCTGTTGTTATTTAACCTCTTTAAACTATTTCCAAAGGCTACACTCTACAGCCTTTGGGAAAAAAATTTCATTAAAATCAACTCTTTAAATAAAAAAAAGTTATAATCTCTACAGTT
>DYMW01000026.1:12418-18001 GCA_020721385.1 Sulfurovum sp.
AAGGTCTATAATGATTTTAAAAAAATCTCTTATTCTTGTTGTTGTGTCACTCTTCTCTAGCACACTTCTTCTACAAGCTGAAGATGGCAATAATTTGACCAATCTCTCATTAGAGCGTGCGTTAAGTATTATGGAACAAAACAACTTAGAGTTGAAAATTTCAAAATTTAATGAACAAATAACAGCCCATGAAGCCAACATTGCCAAAGGCAATAATTATGGTAAATTGGATTTGAAAATGCAAGCCCTTCGTTCTAATGATGCAGGAAATGTATTTGGATTTAAATTGAAAAGTAGAGAAGCCAGTTTTGGTGATTTTGGATTTAATGAATTTGATATGTCAGGACAAACCAATCCACTACCTGTTCAACCAAAAGATTTAAACTATCCTGATACAAGAAATCACTTTCAAAACACATTAACCTATATGGTACCACTTTACACTGGTGGGAAATTAGACCAATATGGGAAAATCACCAAAGCCCTTCAAACCATGAGCCAATTGGATACTTCTAAACTGCTCAATGAAAAGATTTTTCAAACCACCAAAACATTTTACGACATCTCTTTGATTGATCAATACATTCATAACTTAAGCAACATTGTCAACAATGTGAGTAAACTGGAAAATATTGTTGGAAATATGAAAAGTGAAGGTTTTGCTAAAGATATTGATGAACTTGAAGTAAAATCAAGAAAATCAGAAGCAGAAAGTATGTTAACCCAAGCCAACTACAACAAAGTATTGGCCTATCAATATCTCTCTTTTTTACTGAATAAAAATGTAACTTCCATTGAACCAATCAATACGTTGGCACCCATTCCTCATGTTGAAAAAGAGGAGATTTATCAAAACAATATCGATATCCAAAAAGCAAAACTTGGATTAAAAATCACCGAAATGGCGATTCGACTTCAAGAAGCAAATTTTTTACCAACCATTGGTGCTTTTGGAGAATATGGCTCTGCAGATAATCAAGCATTTAATGATTTTATAGATAAAGATTTCTATACCGTTGGTGTACAATTGGAGTGGAACCTTTTTAATGGTGCAATGGATAAAGAAAATTTAAATAAAGCAAAAATTGAAAACATGAAAGTCCATGAACAAATTCAACTTGCCAAAGATGGTATCTGTCTACAAACACGCAAACTGCTCACCGAAGTCAAGAGTAAAGATGCGGAAATAACCAGTTTGGAAACACAACTTGATTTTGCTACCAAAGTATATGAAAACTACCAAAAACGTTACCAAGAAGGTATCAGTTCTATCTCTGATGTGCTGATTAAACAATCCAAAGAGCTTGAAGTTCTTTTGAAACTTTTAACAGCTAAAAATGACCGTAATGCCAAAGTCTTTGAACTGACAAGTATTATCAATGAAGAAGGAATATAATGAAAAAATTAACACCAACATTGCTACTATGGTTGCTTTTAGGAGCAACTTCCCTCTCTGCCATTGAACTTGAATTAAGTGGTTCTGTTATCTCTGACAACCAAAAGATGATTACCAGTCGATATATGGGTATTGTCAAAAAAATGTTGGTAGCAGAAGGTGATATTGTTAAAAAAGATGAAATACTCTATGAGATTGACTCTAAAGAAATTGATTCCAAAGAAGAGCAAGTAAACTTAGCAATTTCACAAGCACAACTTGCTTTACAGATGAATAAAAATCAATATTCAAACATTCTTTTAAACCTTGGACGATACCAAAGACTTTTTCAAAAAGGGATGGTTTCAAAATATGAGTTAGAGAACCTACAACTCGGTGCTAAAAACATGAATGATATGGTAGCCATCGCTTCTAAGCAAGTTGAACAAGCCAAAGCGATGAAAGAGGAAGTCATGAACCAATACAACTACCTCCAACTAAAAGCTCCTAATGATGGGGTTATTATTGCCAAACAACTTAGTGTTGGTGAAATGGCCATACCTGGTATGCCTGGGGTTATTTTAACCGATTTAAGTAAATTGAGTGTGGTTGTTGAAATTGCTGAAAATGATATTAAATTTATGAACTTAGGAAAAGAAGTAAGCGTTACCATTCCATCAATGGGCTTTACCAATGTAGGAAGTATCTACTCTATTATTCCCAACTCTAATCCAATGACCCACAAATTTAAAATGAAAATAAAGTTTGATACCAAAGGAAAATCAATTTATCCTGGTATGTATGCCAAAGTTCGTATTAAAGGATAAGCGTGGAGATAAAAAAACCCTATGTAGTCAAAGATATTGCTGGTAAATTAGCTGTTGGTTTTCTTAAAAACCCACTCACAGCTGTTTTGGGAATTGTCCTTCTTGCTTTAGGATGGATTGCCCTTTCAACCATGCCACGAGAAGAAGATCCTCAAATTGCTATTTCTGGTGGAGCTGTTATTGTTGCCATGCCTGGAGCTACTCCTGCTGAAGTTGAAAATATTATTGTTAAACCATTAGAAAAAAAACTTCGAGAAGTCCGAGGAATTGAACACGTTTATGGTATAGCGATGGACAATGTGGGTATTGTTAATGTTATGTACTATATTGGGGAAAACAGAGAAGACTCCAACCTTAAACTCTATGATAAAGTAATGCAAAATATGGATGAGATACCAAAAGGCGTTATGCAACCGTTAATCAAACCTTTTGATATTGATATTGATATTCCTATTATCACCATTGCCCTGTATAAGAAAGAGGGTTCAAAACTTTCAACGGTTGAACTCAATGAAAAAATTAGAACCCTTCAACACAAAATCAATGGCATTGACAATGTTGCCAAAACAACCCTACAAGGGGCTCACAAAGAGCAGTTTAATGTCGAAGTTGATATGGGAAAACTCTCTGCCTATCACCTCTCTATGGGTCAAATCATGCAAGCCATTCAATCACTAGCCGCCAATGTTCCCAATGTTAAAGGAAAAACCAATGATGGCAAACTGGTTATTTTTGGTATCTCAAATGCCATAGAGAGTGTTGAAGATGTTAAAAATGTTATGGTTGCCAACTACATGGGGTCACCTATTTATTTACAAGATGTTGCCAATGTAGAACAAAGTATTGATAAACAAAATTTTCAAGATGCTGACATTGTCTATAGACCTGATGCAAACCAAAGTAAAGAACTTAGACAAATAAAACCTCAAGTCACCCTTACCGTTGCCAAATTGGCAGGAACAAATGCAGTATTTGTAGCCGAAGATGTTATGGAAATGATTAAAGAGCATGATGAGGAATTTAGAAATGAAGGTATCGGATATATTGTAACTCGAAACTATGGGGAACGTGCAGATGAAGCGGTTAATGAGTTGATGCACCACTTAGTAATTACGATTATTATTATTGCGGTGATGCTTATTTTTGCATTAGGATGGAGAGAGTCCATTATTGTAACCTTCTCCGTTCCTGCTATTTTGGCAGTGACACTTTTTATTGCCTATTTATCAGGGCAAACCATGAATAGGATTACACTCTTTGCCTTTTTGCTCTCCTTGGGTCTACTTGTTGATGCTGCCATTATTGTTATTGAGAACATTCACCGACACCTTCATGCCCATGATGTTGATGAAAAAGAGATGGATCAACTGCTTATTGAAGCCACAGATGAAGTAGGAGGTCCTACCAACATTGCCACACTTGCCATTATTATGACCATGATTCCTATGGCATTTGTTGGAGGAATGATGGGCTCATTTATGAAACCTATTCCCTACAACGTTCCTGTAGCACTTTTTGCTTCACTCGTTGTTGCCTATATTTTTACACCTTATCTAAGTCTTAAACTCTTAAAAAAACCAGAGCATAAACACAAACATCATAGAGATAACAAAGAACATGAAGGGGAGAAATAGATGCATAAATTTGAAAATTTTATCTATTATATATTAGAAACCAAATTCAGAAAAACCTTGGTTATTGTCTTAACCATAGTTGCTTTTTTTGCATCACTGTTGATGTTCCCAACCAAAATGGTATTGGCAAAAATGTTACCTGGAAAAAGTGACAACACTTTCTCTATTTACATCGATACGCCAACGGGAAGTTCTATGGAGCAAACCCAAAAAACAACCTCATGTATTACCAATATCTTAAGAGAAGAAAAAGAAGTAATGCACATGGAACTCTTTTATGGACAAGGTATTCCATTGGATTATGCTGGTCTGGTTAAGGGTTCAAGTATGAAACGTACTGAAAATGTTGCTGAAATCTCTATAAATTTAACCGACAAACACCATAGAGATGAACCTTCATTTTTAATAACCCAACGGCTTAGACCCATTATTAATAAAGAGTGTTCATCTATTATTCCAGGTACCGTTATTAAATTGGTTGAACAACCCTCTGGACCTCCCACTTTGGCTTCTATCGTGGTTGAAGTCCATGGTCAGAATATCGAACAAAGTAGAAAACTCTCGGTTGATGTGGGTAATATCTTAGCCAACACCAAAGGATTGGTTGACGTGGATGTCATGAGCGACGATATTTATGATAAATACAAATTGGTTCCAGATATTGAAAAAATTGCCCGTTCAGGTTTGGGTATTGAACAGGTTAATAACATCTTATATTTGGCATTTGAAGGAATGGCAATCGCCACAAAAAACTCTGAAAATCGTTCTGAGCAAATTCCAATATTTTTGGTATTAAGTGATGATACCAAACGATTAACTAATGGTAGCGAAGATGCCATTAGAAGTAAACTTGCCTCTTTAAACCTTATGAATATGCAAGGAATGATGGTTCCTTTAACCGAAATTGTTGAAATTAAAAAGATTAAATCTACTCCTATGATTATGCATAAAGATTTAGAACGCATGATTAATGTTATTGCTGAAACAGACATGGTCTCACAAGTCTATCCTCTATTGGAAGCTAGAGACACAATGTTGGAACATTTTTCTAAAGATTATAATATTACCAAAGCAGGTTTTTCCACTTATATGTTTGACCTCTATTTAACCGATAAAAAAAGTGGTGAAAAGTTTCTATTACGTTGGGATGGAGAGATGAAAGTAACGCTTGATACCTTCAGAGATTTAGGAGCTGCCTTTATTGCTGCATTGGTATTGATTTTTTTCTTATTGGTTATTTACTATAAAAGTTTCTCATTAAGTGGAATTATTCTAATTGGTTCATTCCTCTCACTCATTGGGGTAATTGTGGGTCACTGGGTAGCTGATTTGGTTACAGAACAAACCTTCTTTTTAACAGCAACCTCTTTGATTGGATTTATTGCTCTTATGGGAATTAGTTCACGAAACTCTCTCCTGCTTATTGACTTCGCAATGGGTTTGATTAATGAACACCATATTGAGAAAAAACGTGCCATTGCCGTTGCCTCGGCAACCAGAGCCAAACCCATTATGCTCACTGCTGTGGCTATTATCTTGGGATCTGCCCTACTTGCTGGTGACCCTATTTTTGGTGGTCTTGGTGTGGCACTGATTTCAGGTACAGTCGCTGCTGTTTTTGTATCGCTTCTTTTTGTACCTGTACTCATGGACAACGCTAAAGCAATGGATAAAAAAGAAGATAATCAATAAACAAAAAACTGCTTTACTCCTCTCTAAGTAATACTTCCTGAATGTTTGTGTCAAT
>DYMW01000027.1:0-1291 GCA_020721385.1 Sulfurovum sp.
AAAAGGGATTAAAATGATTAAATTCTATTTATTTCTTCTAAGCCTATTTATGATGGGGTGTAGCAGTACTCCTAAAATCAAAGACAAACCTCTCTATCCTGATCAATTTGTAAGCCAAGCGTATCTTCAAACCCTTGACTTTAAAGATCAAGAACTGATTGCGGTACCGATTGATGCTGATTTTTACTACATTAGAAAAGATGGGAAAAAAATGTTAACCCTCACCTATGACAATGGAGCCGATGAATTTTCAGATGGATTGGCACGAACCAGAATCAATGGTAAAATTGGTTTTTTCAATCGTAATTTAGAAATTATTCTGCCCCCTGTTTATGACTTTGCTTTTCCTTTTCATAACGGTTTTGCTGAAATTTGTATGGGATGCCAAGAGAAAAAAGATGGGGAACACTCCATACTTGATGGTGGTGAGTGGAAAAAGATTAACCGTGAAGGATTGGTGATAGAATAAGATGTTAAAAAAAACCATATTTGATACTCTACTCTTTGGACTGCTGTTCTGTACAGGTTGCCAAAAACAAACCCTATCAATGCAAACCCTACAAATGATAGAAACCACGCAACCATCTGACGCTACACCACAACTGAATGCTTTTCAACAAGCCATACTTGACAAACACAATCAACTACGCTCAAATCATTTTACAGATGCTCCATTGTCTTACAGTTTAGAACTTGAAGATGTGGCACAAAATCATGCCAATGAACTTGCCCAAATGGGTACGCTTGATCATGATTCCAATAATAAAATCTATGGTTATGGCGAAAACCTCTACGCCTTTAGTCGCAATGCAAAACCGAATCTTCCTACAATTATTCAAAAATGGTACAATGAAGGAATCTATTATAATTACGAAACACAACAGTGTCAAAAATTTAAAAGCTGTGGACACTACACCCAAATTATTTGGAAAACTACCAAGCGTATAGGGTGTGCCAATGCCCAATACCAAAAAGGGAAATTTAAAAATGGCTATATCACGGTTTGTAAATATTACCCTTTTGGCAATATTGTTGGACAAGACCCATATTAACCCACTCTATATCAAAAATTCCTTTAAAATAAGATATATAACTAAAATTATTAAGATTAATACAAGAATAATCCTATTTATGTTATAGTATAAAAAGTATTGAAAAGGATGGAATCATGAAAAAATATCAAAAGTATACACTCTTCATTATGCTCAGTTTACTCTTAACTGCATGTGGTGGGAGTAGTAATACAGCGATGCAAACAGCAACAACACAAGCAACAACACAAGCAACAACA
>DYMW01000027.1:1391-17767 GCA_020721385.1 Sulfurovum sp.
TAGTAATACAGCGATGCAAACAGCAACAACACAAGCAACAACACAAGCAACAACAACAAACAGCTCTACTACGGTTCAACAAAAAGCACTCAGTAACATGGGAACTGCTGTTAAACAACCATTTAATGGATATGAATTACAAGTATTCAGTGACAAAACATTGGCAAGTGACCAAGAGACTTCACAAGGTACCATTGCTGTTTATGGCTCAATTGATGGTGCTGAAACCAAATCTTTGTTAAAGATTAATTCTAATTACAGAGGAAGTACCATAAGCGTTAAAGTTTATAAAGATGAAAATTTAGTCGCAGAGAGTAACACTATTGCTCTTAATGAACAAGTTGCTCTCAATTTTGGTGAGATAACAACCAAACAATAAAAGGAATATTATGAAAAAGATACTTTTACTGCTAACACTTTTAGTCAGTTTTATCTCTGCTGATGAGTTAAAACTTAAAAGTGGTTGGAACTTGGTAGGAATCAATGCTCCATTAACACTAACCGAACTTCAAAACCAAATTGGTGTTACCAATCTATTGGTTATTCAAGGTCCTCAAAAAACCTATCAAAAAAGCTATGTAGATGAAGGTAAAAGCTTTTTAAATGATTTTGAAGCCTTTGAGAGAGGAAAGGGATATTGGGTTAAAATAAACAATGACTCAACCCTGAACTATACACCTTCTAACAATACTGAAAGCAGTTATACCTTAACCCTACAACAGGGATGGAACCTTATCCAATCTCCTATTGCCTTAACCCTCAATGAAATCATAAGCCAAGTGGGCAGTGATAACCTTTTGGTCATTCAAGGAAGTACCCAAACCTATCAAAAAGCCTATAAAGATGGTGGTTATGGTTATCTTAATGATTTTGAAACCTTTAATCTTCAAAGTGGATATTGGATTAAAGTGGCAACCACCACTACTCTCGAGTTCATCTTTAATATTGATAAAATTGCTGTAAACAACAGTGGACAGGCACTGTTTGGTAGTATGGATTTTAATGGTAGTAACTACACCTTTAAAGTATTCACCAACACCGAACCAACCAATATGGTCAGCCAAAGCACCATCGCATTAGTAGGCACAATCAATGGTATAAACAGTGCAAGTATGTTTAAACTCAATAGCAACTATACCTTGGGGTCAAGTTTTGTGGTTAAAGTTTTTAATGCACAAAATGAAGAGATAGCCAAAAGTGATAGGGTGAAATATCAAACCTCACCCATTAATTTTGGAACGCTCTCTTTTTCGGCTCCTCTTGGGTATAATATAGAAGATCCTGCTAGTAACGATGCCAACTACCAAGGATTAAGGGTATTTGCCCAACCATTAACCTATGATGATTATGGATTAACCTCCATCACCGACAGTGACTTTAACAATTTAAGCCCTGAAAATCAACGTATTGTTGCCAATAAACTACTAGCACTGCTTTTCTACGGTATGTCAAAAACAGATCTTGATACCTTAATTGCTTCAGGGACATTCATCTCTACCATACAAACCAAGTTACAAACACCCAACAGTGACCTTACCTCAACCGAAACACTCATTGAGAAAAAAAGCTATAGTTGGTCAAAAAGCAATGCCAATCGAGAAAAAATATTGGCTCGACTCTTTGATCTTGGTTTAGGAGAGCATTACCTTAAACGATGGGCTGCCTATATTTTAAGCCAATCCATTATGTTTTCACCTGCCAATGAACTTGAAACCGTACAAGATTCAGATATACTCAATGTCTATAACCGTTTGGTTTTATTTATGGATGATGACTACTCTATGAAGATGATTACCTACCTACACATGACCAGTGATGACAACTGGAAACGTTTTAGAAGTCCCGAAGACAATGGAAGGGAAATGTTAGAGATTTTCTTACTGGATTTTAATGACTCCCATGTTCCTTCAGCAGGTATTGCACTTAAAAACTGGCGACTTGACCCAAGTGACCTTGAGTTGATTATTGGATTAAATCAAAATGACCAACCCCAAAATCTTTTTGGAACAACCGTTACCACAGGCTTTGATTTTTACCGTGAATTGGTGAAAAGTGCCGACTTTACTAACGGGGTTACTACACGCCTAGTCAATATGTATTTTTCTGAAAGTACCAGTCAAAAAAAGAGTGAAATAATCTCAGCAATTGTCAACAGTAAACCTTCAAGATTTGAAGACATTCTTTTACAAATTGTCTTCTCTAAAGAGTTTTTGTACAACACAAGCCGAGTTAAAAGCATTGAAGAGGCTTCATTTTCGCTTGGTAAACGTATTCACTTTTTTGATGGATTAAACTTTTTTTATTATCTACGAGAGAGTATGGACAACATGCACCAAAGTCTTTTCAACTATAAGTTGGGACGAGACGATGTCATTCCAACCGATACACTGTCCTTTGCTTCTTATTATGATTTTATGCGAAGACGCCTTATGATTGATAGAAAAAGCGATTCAGGAAATGACTGGGATTCAGGGTGGGAACTCTCTTTTATTGATAAAGCCATTTCCAATACAACCACCGTTAGAACATTCATTGATTATCTTTTCTTAACCGTTGTTGATCGAGAACCAACCGTAGAAGAGAGAGAAACTTTAGCTAATTATGCCATTAATAATGCCCATGGAACCTATACCGATATGAATACCTACAATGACCGAACAGGTGTAGCACTGATTGTCATGGAGTATCTATCACGGTTAAGTGAAGTCTATACATTTCAAGCGATAGAGGAGTAGATGATGAACAGAAGAGTATTTTTAAAAGGACTAAGTCTTGTCACCATGTCAGCACTGTTTCCAAGCTTAACGTTTGGTTCAACCCCTGTTAATTTATCCCAAGTACAATTTGACAGCACTCTCTACAGTAACAATGAAGCCCAAACCATTATAATTTATCTCTATGGTGGAGCTTCTGAATTGGGAGGCAACTTAAGTAACCTTAATGAGATTCAGGAAAAAAGTCAAAATAAATATGACCTTAATAAAGTTACTAAAACCACCAACAACTTTTGGTCACAAGCAGGTGGTGAAGCCATGGAACGTATGTTGACAAAGGGGGATATGAAAATTTTTAGAACCTGCTTTAGAAAAGACAATCCAACTAAATCTCATGGAGAGTGTACCTTTGAAAATCAACGTGGACTCATGAACATTGAAGATCCTACTTATGGAGCTGGAATCTTTTCAACCTTGGGTAAAGTTTTGGTCAACAATTCTGTCGTACACTCGGAAACAATTTTGCCATTTTTAACCATGGAGGGGGAATCTGGACTCTTTTCTGTTGGACCATTTGATGTTGAAAAATTCTTACGTCCTGCTGCGATGAATGAAAACCTCTCTAATCCATACAGTAGAAGCCTAAATTATGAACTCTACAACAATACAGAGTGGAACAGTTCCCCAAGACCTCAAGAGACAGCCATTTCTGTAGAAATGGATAATTTAGCACAGTCTATAAACCAAAATCAAAACATTCAAAATGCCTTTGATAAACGTGCAGAATTGGATACTTTTATAAGGGAACAACAAGCTAAAACCATTCCTGATGGCATTGTATACCCCGATACCAGTTTGGGTAAAAAACTCAAAGTGGCTATCAAAATTTTAACAGGAAATCCCGATACCAAAGCCATCTCTTTAGGTGGCGGTGGATTGGGTGGTTGGGATGATCACTCCGATGCAGTAAGTGTCTACACCAGCCGAATGACAGACCTCATGAACTCCATAGAAGTCGCTTTGGCTCACTTGGAAGCTGAAGGTAAAAATAATGTTAGCATTATTGTTTTTGCCGAATTTGGACGAAATGTCAATCTGAATGATTCAAAAGGTTGGGATCATGGAAACAACCAAAATGTCTATATCTTCGGTGGAAAAGATTACTTTAATCCAGTGGGCATTGTAGGTGAAACACAACTACAACCTACCCAAGACAATAACCGACTTTACACCGAACCAAAAGCCAACTCTTATACCT
This sequence comes from Sulfurovum sp., assembly GCA_020721385.1. GTDB lineage: Bacteria > Campylobacterota > Campylobacteria > Campylobacterales > Sulfurovaceae > UBA1140. The sequence continues at coordinate 5,364 of DYMW01000027.1, forward strand.
TTGAGCCTTATGCTGTGGCTGCCACCATCTATAAGATGTATGGTGTGACCAATCCAGAAGTATTAACCCAAGGGTATGGTGCCATTGATGCTGGATTGTTTAAAAATTAAATAGGGTGGACATTCTTGTCCACCCTATTTAATCCCCTAAAATCATTGATGCAAATCTCCAGAAACGATGTAAAATTTCAAAAACATTCTGGAGAAAATCTTGTCCACATTAACCATAAGTCATTACACCCTCAAACATTTTAATTTACAAGCAAAAGAGCTTATGAACAACTATTTAAACGTTGTCAATGTCGATATTAGTGACTACACTTTTGCTTCAAATTATATCTGGCTCTCCTCATCTAGTGGTTTTTATGCGATTGTTAACAATACCTTTTGTCTTTTTATTTTAACTTCGGGTGAACTCTCTATGTTGCTTCCACCTTTAGGGGAAAAAGCATATACCTACGAAGCGATGTTGGACTGTTTTGAGATTATGAATGCCCATAACAGCAATAAAAACTATTCAAAAATAGAGTACATTCACGAAAATATGTTGGAAGGATTTGTTGATTATTTAGAAGAGGGAAGCGTTATTTTTGATATGTTCAAAGATTTTATTATTGAGAAAAAACTGGTGGATTATATTTACCAAGTCGATGACCTCATTGATCTCAAAGGTGACTCCTATAAATCAAAACGAAATGAGATTAACAAATTTAAAAAAGTGTATGAAAACCATCGTGTTGAAATCTTAGATATTGCCAAACATAAAGAGGGCATCAACAATCTTTTTAACAAATGGGTCAAAGACAGAACCACCTATATGCCCAAAGAGGAAGTTGAAGTTTTTTTAGATGGTATCTATTTTGAACGATTCGCAATTAAACGTCTTTTAAATGATTATGCAAGTCTTGATGTGGTGGGTATGGTTTTATACATTGATGAAGAGATTAAAGGCTTTACCATTGGTGAACGCATCAATGAGACAACATCGAGTGTGATTATTGAAAAAACCGATTTTGAAGTGTTGGGATGTGCCCAATTTATCTTTAGAGAGTTCACCAAATATCTTAAAGAGATTTACCAAAGCCACTACATCAACGTGGGGGATGACATGGGATTTGAAAATCTTAAAAAAGTTAAAATGTCGTATCGTCCTTATAAACTGGTTCCTAAATATACCATTTATCAAAAACAATGATAACCCAAGCCCATATTGCTGATGTAACAGCCCTATTCACTTTAGAAAATGAACTTTTTTTTGTCAATGATTTTCCATTAAGCAAAGGTTCATTCTATTATCATGTAAAAAGAAATCCTCTTTTTGTCTATAGAGAAGCAGAAAAAATCATAGGCTATACTCTGTGGCTCAAACGAAAGAACCATTATAGGCTTTACTCTATTGGTGTATCGAATGCCCATAGAGGTTTGGGTATTGCACAAGCGTTATTAAATTATTCATTTGAAACATTCAATGCTTCATGTTATACCCTTGAAGTTAAAACCACCAACAACAATGCCATTAAACTCTATGAAAAAAATGGATTTAAAAAGCAAAAAGTATTAAGCCACTATTATCCCAATCAGTGTGATGGATATTTAATGATGAAATCCTAAAAATATTTGCTACAATAGCAAATGCAAAAACAATCATACACAAAAATTCACAACAATATTTTATCATGGTACCAACAACATGGTCGTATTACCTTGCCTTGGCGTAACACCCAAAGTAGTTATGAAATCTATCTTAGTGAAATTATGTTACAACAGACGCAAGTTAAAACGGTACTCGAACGATTTTACTTCCCATTTTTAGAAAAGTTTCCCTCGTTTAAAGCCGTAGCCGATGCTCCTATTGATGATGTACTAAAAGCATGGGAAGGATTGGGATATTATACCCGTGCTAGAAACCTACATAAAACCGCCAAAATAACCAAGGGTGAACTTCCTCGCTCAACTGAAGCATTAGAAAAATTAGCAGGAATTGGAAAGTCTACTGCTCATGCGATAGCGTGTTTTGCATTTAATGAGCCTCTACCCATTATGGATGCCAATGTTAAACGCATTTTACACCGTTTTTTTGCCATCAAGAAGCGTAATGATAAAGCATTGTGGAACACAGCTTACGAACTCTTTGATAAAAACAATGCCTATATTTATAACCAAACCATGATGGATATTGGTTCTCTTATCTGTACCCATAAAAATCCTAACTGTGAAGTGTGTCCATTTGAATCGCTCTGCCAAGGAAAAGAGACTCCCCTACTTTATCCTGAAAAAAATGTGAAAAAAACCAAACCAATACGGGAACGTTTTATGATTATTTATCATCATCAAAATGGTTATCTGATGCAACAAAACAGTACCAAACTTTTAGGAGGTCTTTGGGCATTTGTTCAAGAAGAAAATTTTGATGCTCATGCTGAAAACATCACGAAACTTGGTGAATTTACACACCACTATACCCACTTTAGACTCGATGCCAAAGTACTGTTTATTCATCAAAAAATGAAAAATAAAACCTACTTTTCGCTTACTCAAATAGAAAACTTAGCATTGAGTGGAGCGGATAGAAAAGCGTTAGAACTTTTAAAAGCATACCTCAAATGACACCACCAAAAACATTGGTTTTAGAACTAAATAGCGAAAACCATCGCCATTTATGGCGGAGTGAGTTCACGAAACTTATTTGAACCATAAGATTAATGAATCATTTTTGGCAACGCCTTATTCTTCTATTTTCTCATAAAACCAATTGGTAGCTTCCACAAATCCATCAACACCACCACAATCAAAACGTTTACCTTTAAACTTAAAAGCAATCACTTTACCCTGTTTTGCTTGTTCTAAAAGGGCATCAGTAATCTGAATCTCACCCCCTTTACCAGGTTTGGTCTCTCTTAAAATATCAAAAATATCAGGCGTTAAAATATACCGACCAATAATTACCAAATTGCTTGGTGCATCTTTTGGGTCTGGTTTTTCAACCATGTCGGTTACTCTATAGGTATTATCTGTACCATCTACCAATTTACCTGCAATAACACCATACTTATGAGTATGCTCTAATGGTATCTCTTCTATGGCAACCACGGAACATTGATACCGTTCAAATACTTCTCGCATCTGTGATAAAACCCCTTGCTCTTTATGATAACATAAATCATCTGCCAAGACAACAGCAAACGGCTCGTTACCAATCAAGGTCTCACCTGTTAAGATGGCATGACCCAACCCTTTCATCTCTACTTGTCTGGTATATGAAAACGTACATTGATTAATTAAGCTTCTAATTTCATCAAGTAGAACTTCTTTGCTCCCCCCTTTAATCTGATGCTCCAACTCATACGAAATATCAAAATGGTCTTCAATTGCCCGTTTTCCACGACCACTAACAATTGCCATGGTCATAATACCTGCTTCTACAGCCTCTTCAACCCCATATTGAATTAAGGGTTTGGTTAAAATAGGCAACATCTCTTTGGGTGTTGCTTTGGTTGCAGGAAGAAACCGTGTTCCATAACCTGCTGCAGGAAACAAACATTTTTTTATCATTTTTTACCTTTTTATTATCTATTTTTTTCTAGTTTCTTTTTTAATATAATCTTTCCAGACTCTACACCTGGTTGATTATAGGTATTGACATTAATCAGTTGTCCAACCAAAGAAGTTAACAATTCATAGTAGTAGATTAATGCACCCATACTCTCTTCATCCACACGTTCTATAATGATTTCATCCAAAGGAATATCGCCTTCAAGTTGTAACGCTTCAATTACCGAATCACACTGCATGTTGATTAAATCATGAAAAGTAATACCATTAAGCGTATCCAATGATTCCAAGTACGGCAACGTAATATTGGGTACGGTTAACTCACTTTGAAAATCTTCTATTTTAATAAAGGTCACCGATTTATCACGTGTTCCCTCTACAATCAATTGAAGAAAAGAGTGTTGGTCTTTTGGTCCAATCAATCCGATAGGCGTAACCCCTACATTAAAGGCTGAATTTTTCTGTTTTTTACCCAAACTCTCTCCCCAAAGTTGTACATACCACTCTGAAAAATAGCGTAATGTCTCTGAATAGGCAAAGACACAATTAATGTTATAGGTAGTATGGTATTTCGCATAAAACATTGCTTTATTCAACAAAGACTCTTTAAGGTATCCATCATTAAAGAAACTCTCTTTTACTTTATTCGCACCTTTTAAAAGAGCGGTGATATCAACGCCACAAAGAGCCAAAGGAAGGAGTCCAACGACAGAGAGTACTGAAAAACGCCCTCCTACTTCAGCTGGTAAATAGAATGTTTTAGAGCCTATTTGAGTGGCAAATTTGTCCAATGCTGACCCTTCATCCGTAATAAAGGTATACATTGAAACATCTTGATGTTTTGCATAAAGGTACTTAAAGATAGAGATGGTCTCAACCGTACTTCCTGATTTACTAATAATTAAAAAATGCGATTTTTCAATATCAATTTTTGAGAGTAAATCCATAATATTAAGTGGGTCAGTGCTTTCAAAGAAGAAAAGCTTTCGTGTTGGAGCTTTAACAGGTTTTAAAAATTCATAAATCGCTCTTGCCCCTAAAGAGCTTCCTCCAATACCTAAAACCACAATGTTTTCTATATTTCCATCAAATACTTGCGTATATGCTGAAATATCTTCGATATTTTGTTCAGGTAAATTGTAATACCCAATGTGTAAACGCTCCTCTTTAATTGCTGAAAAGAGTGCTGTTTTATCCTCTGTTTGTCGGTCGTTTACATTAAAATAAAGTCTATTTTTCATACTATTATCCTATCCTAATAATTTTTTGGCAGTCATAATGAGTTGATTTACCTCATCTTCATAAAGCTTTGCCATGGCTTCATCGGTTGATTCAAAACGCGTTACGAGTACAGGGGTGGTGTTACTTGCACGTACCAATCCCCAACCCTCTTCAAAGTTAATTCGTACCCCATCAACTTCAATAATATTCACTATTTTAGGAAAATTTTCAGGAGGATTTTTTAACAACTCTTTTACTTTATCAATAATCGCAAATTTTTGCTCTTCGGTGGTTTCTACTTTTATCTCTTCGGTTGAATAAACCAAAGGCAATGCATCAAGTTCAGCATCCAAATCAATGCCATCATGAACCAACTCCAACATTCGTAACGTGGCATAAATCGCATCATCATACCCAAAATAACGGTGTTTAAAGAAAATATGCCCACTCACTTCACACGCCAAGTCAGCCCCTGTCTCTTTCATTTTTACTTTTAAATTGGAGTGACCTGTTTTATACATAATTGCCGTTGCCCCACGACGTGCCAACTCATCGTACATTACTTGTGAACACTTCACCTCACCAATAATGGTTGGATTCTCCATTTTCATCGCATACAACAGTGCCATTTGGTCACCTTTGATGTTGTATTTATGGGTTAAAACCGCAATTCTATCCGCATCTCCATCATAAGCAAAGGCAATATCTCCCTCTTTTTCCAACAACACTTTAATATCGGCTAAATTGCTCTCGACTGAAGGGTCTGGATGATGATTGGGAAATGTTCCATCAGGCTCCATGTAGATACCCGTGTAGTTCAACGCCAACGCATCAAAAATATCCGTAATCACCGTACCAACAGCCCCATTTCCACCATCCATTACAATCTTGGTTTTCATACCTTTTAGATGAGCAAAAGCGTCCACCATGTAATCAATGTATTGCTGTTTGGTATCAATTTCAATACGTTCTGTATTGTCTGGAATTTTCATTTCTGCATTGGCAAGAATCTCATCACCCAAGGCATAAATATCTTCTCCAAAAAATGGACTTTTATCCAACGTCATTTTAAACCCATTGTACTCACTTGGATTATGAGAACCTGTAATCATCACCGATGCATTCACAGGCTCTTTAACATTAAGAGGATTCACATAGTTTGAAAAGTAGTTTACAGGCGTTGCCACCATTCCCATATCCAATACGGTACACCCTGCAAAATTTAAACCCGATGCCAAATAATCACGTAAAATAGGAGAGTGGGTTCGTGCATCATATCCTATCGAAACCACCCCACCTAATGCTTTGATTTTTTTCCCTAAAAAATACCCAATAAACTTCACACTCTGCTCATTGAGTTCTTTTTCAAAAATTCCCCGTATATCATATTCTCTAAAAATTGTTTTTGTCATTCACTCTCCCATAAATTAATTTATATACGTTCATTATACATATTTTATGATGAAATAAAACAGAAAAAATGGTTATTTTTTAGCTTAAACTCTTTTTTAGATACGGTGATGCCCTATTGCTTTCTCAATACGTGCTACCGTCTCATTAACCCCCAAAATCGCCATAATCTCATCAAGCCCTGAGCCTGTCATGGAACCCAAAAGACTGATACGTAAAGGTTGTCCTATTTTTCCAAACCCTATCGCTTTACCTTCTACAAACTTTTCTAGGACGGCATGATATTCAGGTGGCGTATGCAACGAAGTCTTGTATGTTTTTAATAAGGTTGCAAAATCAGCTAAAATTTCATTCGCATCCCCTTTAAAGGCTTTTTTAGAAGCTTTTTCATCATACTCGCTTGGTGGTACTAAAATAAGATTAATTTGATTTGCCAACTCCACCAATGTTTTCCCACGCTCTTTGGTGGCATCAAGTAACAGTTCTAACTTATCATGACTTTCGATATGAACCCCATACTCTTTGAGCAATCCTGCCAGTTTAACATTGGGCATATTTTTAATATAGTGTGCATTAAGCCATAACAACTTGTCAAGATTATAATTGGAAGAGCTTTTATTAATATTTTTAGGGTGGAACAACGCAATCATCTCTTCAACACTAAAAATCTCTTGGTCACCATGACTCCAGCCCAAACGTACCAAAAAATTTAAGAGTGCTTCAGGCAGATACCCCAACACTTTATACTCCATCACATCGGTTGCTCCATCACGTTTTGAGAGTTTTTTCCCTTGCTCATTGTTAATCATTGCAACATGATAGAAATTTGGAAGTTTAAACCCTAACGCTTCATAAACCACAATTTGTTTTGGTGTATTATAGAGGTGATCATCTCCACGAATGACATCGGTCATGCCCATTAAAGCATCATCAATCGCCACTACAAAGTTATAGGTTGGTACACCACCTGCTCTGGAAATAACAAAATCGTCTACTTCACTTGATGCAATGCAAATTTCACCTTTCACCCCATCTTTAAAAACAATATTCCCCTCGGTTGGTGCTTTAATACGAACAACATACTCAACACCCTTGGGTGGCGTTCCTTTAAAGTCACGATAACGTCCATCATATCGTGTTCGCTCCCCTTTTGCCATCTGCCCCTCACGTAAGGCAGTCAGCTCTTCTTTACTCATGTAACATTTATAGGCTTTTCCCTCGGCCAACAATTGGTCAACATATTTACCATAAATATCAAATCGTTTTGATTGATAGAGTGCTTCACCATCATAACTCATGCCTACCCACTCAAACGCTTTTAAAATGGCTTCTAATGCCTCTTCAGAGTTACGAGCCAAATCGGTATCTTCAATACGAAGTAAAAAATTCCCTTGATTTTTTCTAGCCCAAAGCCATGAAAAAAGAGCTGTTCTAAGCCCTCCTATGTGTAAATATCCTGTTGGTGAGGGTGCAAAACGTGTTGTTGTCATAATCAATTAACCTTCTTTTAAAATAATCTAAAATTATAACATAAAGATAATGATTAAACTCCCAAATCATAAATTTGAACAACGCCTAGCAACTGCTTATCCTCTACCACCAGCAATGAGTTTACTTTATACTCTGTCATTAAGGCTTGTGCTTGAAGTAGCTTCTCTTTGGCATCAATGGTTTTAGGATTTTGGCTCATCAAATCCCCAGCTTTTAACCTAAAAAAATGCTCTTCACTCCCCTCCATTGCACGACGTATATCACCATCGGTAATAATCCCTATAATCGCTTCACCCTCCATCACAATGGCCAACCCCATCTTGCCTTTGGACATCATATGAATAATCTCTTTAATCCCATTCTCCACACCACAAAGTGGTAACCACGCTTTTTTCATTACATCTTCCACCCGTGTTAAGAGTCGTCTTCCCAAACTCCCACCAGGGTGAAACTGTGCAAAATCGGTCTCTTTAAAATTGCGTAGTTTCATTAACGTCACTGCCAATGCATCACCCATCACCAACGTAGCCGTGGTCGATGAAGTGGGAGCGAGTTGCAAGGGACACGCCTCTTTTTTTACCGATACATTCAGATGATAGGTCGAATTTTTAGCCAATGTAGAGTGAATATTACCACTCATCGCAACAATAATATTGTCTTGTGATTTCAAAAAAGGAATCAACTTCAACACCTCATCGGTCTCACCAGAATTGGAAATGAGCAGTACCATATCATCTTTTTCTACCATTCCCAAATCACCATGATAGGCTTCACCTGGATGCAAAAAGAAACTCGGTGTTCCCGTACTTGCCATCGTTGCAGCAATTTTTTTACCTATAATCCCAGACTTTCCCATTCCAGAGACAATCAACTTACCTTCACATTTTAAAATATCCTGCACAGCCCCTTCAAAATCAGGTGTCAACTGTTCTGATAAATGGGCTATCGCTTCTGCCTCAATGGTAAAAACCTCTTTGGCTATGGTATTGATGTTCATATTTTTCCTTTTTCATAACGTCTATAAAGATAAAATTCTCTTTACTGTATTTTGCATGGCGTGTTTAAACGCTTCATCCTCTGCTATTTTTTTATAAAGTTTCAGTTCTGTTCTTCTTTGTTGGTTCATTACCTCATCAAATATTTTAATATAGGCTAAATTTTTGGTATGGCTATCGGGATTATTCAGATATTTACGCTCATAATCAGGATGTTGTTGTATCTTCTCTGCGGTTTTTATAAAACGTACTTTTTGCTCTTCGGGTGTGGCATCCCATCCTTGAAACCACTGGTCATTAAAACTGCTAATAATAGTATCCAATGAATCTTTCTCTTCTCTATCGCCACCATGAACCCCTCTAGGGTTTGAGCTTTGTGGGTCAAGTATACCATCTTCATCAAGCAACACAATGGCTTCATTGAGTTTGACCCGTTCTAATCCATACGTAGACAAATCAACAGACTCCAATAATGCATCTATTTCATCATCTTCTTTATTTAAAACAATCAATTTTGGAATCAGGAACTTTAAAAACCAAAAGAGTTTCTCCCACTCTGGCTTTTCAAAGGTCATAATAGAAGCCATTTGTCCATATATCTTTACAAACTGTTTGGCTTTTATTTTAAAATCAGCCTTATCTTCATCTTTTAATTTCAATTCATGATTAAACCGTTGAGCCGATATATCGATTAATGGGCTAAGTTTTCCTGCCTCTTCACCATTAAAAAAGTCAACAATAAATTGTTCAACCTCATTCCATACATAAACATTTACCATCTCTAAATGGGCTTTAATCTCATGTAGCACATTAATGTCCGTAGCCGAGCTTAACAAGGTTTCACCATAGTAAGGTTTAAATGATGCTTGTATATCTTCAACCTTATTAAAGAAGTCAAGCACAAATAAATCTTCTGTTTTTTTACCCAATTTTGGAGCAGAACGGTTCAATCGTGACAAAGCTTGAACAGCTAAAACGCCTTCTAATTTTTTATCAACATACATTGCCGTTAGTTTTGGTTGGTCAAAACCTGTCAAAAATTTATTGGCAACGACCAAAAGCCTGTATTCATCTTTGTCAAACTCTTTACTTATATCTTTAGAGGGAAAACCATTCATCCCATCTTCGGTAAGGTCAGTACCATTCATGTTTTTTTTACCCGAAAAAGCAATAATCACTTTAAAAGGATTCCCTTTATCGTTTAAACGCTTCATAATATGGTTGTAGTACAAAATAGCTGTCTCTATATCTTGAGTTATCACCATTCCTTTCGCTTTGCCTTTAAGCTTTTTGGTGTTGACTACTTTGGTTATGAAATGCTCTATCATTACATCAGTTTTGGTAGCAATGGTCTCTTGGTCTCGTTCGACAAAAGCTTTTAATCTCTTGTGGGCTTTTTGTATTTTAAATGCTGGATTATCTTCAATTGATTTTTGTATCTCATAGTAGCTCTTGTAGGTTGTATAGTTTGCCAACACATCCAATATAAATCCCTCTTCTATGGCTTGTTTCATAGAGTAGAGATGAAAAGGTTTAAAACTTCCATCTTCTTGTTTTACTCCAAACTTTTTAAGGGTGCTTGATTTTGGTGTGGCTGTAAACGCAAGATAAGAGGCGTTATTTTTTATCTTTCGCTCTCTCATGCTCTTTAAGACTCGCTCTTCAGTACTTAAACTATTGGCTTCACTTTTACCCATGGCACTGTTCATACTGTCGTGTGCTGAGCCATCTTGTGAACTGTGTGCTTCATCTATAATAATCGCAAAGCGTTTGCTACTCAAATCTGCCATGCCTTCAACCATAAATGGAAACTTTTGAATGGTGGTAATAATAATCTTCTTACCACTCTCTAAACTTGCTTTTAAATCTTTGGCTGAATTGGCATGAGAGATAATGTTTTTTTGCTCTTTAAAGTTATCAATATTGTCTCGTATCTGTTTATCAAGTAGTCGTCTGTCGGTTACAACGATGACCGAATCAAACAGAGGTTCAGTAATCCCTTTTGCTCCTGTTACTTGTGCTGTTTTGGGGTACGCTCCTAAAAGCTGATAGGCACACCATGTCAAAGAGTTTGATTTTCCACTTCCTGCACTGTGTTGAATCAGATAGGTTTGCCCTACCCCTTTTGTGGTGACATCTTCAAGAATTTTTCGAGTTACATCAAGCTGATGGTATCGTGGAAAAAAGAGTGTACGGGTTGAGAGTTTCTCTTTCATCTCTCCGCTTAGGCGTACAAAGTGTTCTATCAATCCTGCCAAAGACTCTTTGGTTAAAATCTCTTCCCACATATAGGCTGTTTTATATCCATTGGGGTTAACAGGATTTCCTTTGCCTTTTCTATTGCCTTTGTTAAAGGGTAAAAAGAAGGTGTTTTTTCCCTCTAGTTTGGTGGTCATATAGACCTCATCGGTATCCAATGTAAAATGCACCAAACATCGAGAAAAATTAAGCAGTGTCTCTTTGGGGTCTCGATTTTCTCGGTACTGTTTTTGCCCATCAATTCTGGCTGTCTGATAGGTCGATGGGTTTTTAAGCTCCATGGTAACAAGGGGTAATCCATTTATAAAAAGTACCATGTCTATCTCTAATTTAGGGTTCATTAAAGCGTATCGTACTTGTCGAGTAACGCTAAATTCATTCTTTCTAAAGTTTTGTTTCACTGTCTCGGCACTTGAAGCAAGAGGCATTGGATAAAAAAATATAAAATGGGCATCATCAACATTCAACCCTTTTTTCAGAATCTCTAAAATGCCATATTTTTTGACCATTTTATCCAAGCGTTGAATGATTTTTAATTGATAGTTGCTATCGCGTTGCAGTTTTTCAAGCTCTTCTTGTTGGGTGTTTTCTAAAAAGTGCCAAAATCGTTTGGTATCGATGGCATAAGTTTTATCAAAATCATAAGGAGAACCCAAATAAAACTTACTGTTAATACCGTACTCCTCTGATGGTTCATCAAAAAAAATATCGCTTAACTCTTCTACACACGTACCACTCAAAGCTCTCTCTATGGCTTGTTCAAATGCTTTTTCATTCATTTGGCTTTTCATCCTACCCTCACTTTACCCGTTACTACGCTATCAATAAGTGATGCCTTGTACTCTCCCAGTTTAGCTATATAGTTTTGTTGCAGTTCGATGGCAATATCTATTTTTGCTGTTTGGTCATCTATGTGTTTTGCGATTTGGAGTTGTTCTTTATTAGGTACAATCAATAAATCAACCATAGAAAAATTCTCAAATCTTAATGCCTGACCATCTCTTACTAAATTAGAAGTACTACTTAATGCAGTAATGTATTTCTGACTTTTTAACAAGTGTTTAAAATACTCTGGAACAATATGTTTTATAGGAATTAATGCAACATAAGCAGAGCTTACGCTTCCAGTTTCTCTACAATATTCAATTCCTCCTTGAAAACTTCTCATACTTATAAGAAAATCACCAGCTTCTGCTCTTTTTAAAATTTCATGGTTATATTCGACTTGTGTAACTCTTCTACCCTCTAATTCCATGTATTTATCTTGATAAATTACACCATATTTTTGAGAAGCTGTAAGTTGCTTATCTCCTTTTCTAGCTCTATCTTTCCTTTGCTGAAATAATCTCTTACTTCTTACAACTTCCCAATGTTTTGGTATCTCTCCAATCCATTCAACACCGCTATCTACAAACTCTACATCTTTATCTAAACCTTTTGTTACTGCATCATTGATAACTATTTGTTTTCGCTCTTT
>DYMW01000028.1:0-2808 GCA_020721385.1 Sulfurovum sp.
CTGTTTTAGCAGTTCATTCACCTTGGCAGGGTTTGCTGAACCTTTACTCTCTTTCATGGTTTGACCCACAAAGAAACCAAAAAGTTTGTCTTTTCCACTTCTATATTGTTCTACCTTGTCTTGATTGGTTTCTAAAATGGCATCAATAATGGCTAAAATTGCCCCATCATCACTTACCTGTGCCAATCCCATAGAGTCAATAAGCTCATCAATGCTTTGATTCTCTTCCATTAAAACATCTAAAATATCTTTGGCACCTTTACCACTAATGGTTCCATCATCAATTTTAGCCACCAATGCACCCAATTTTTGAGCGGTTACAGGAGAAGAGGTAATATCAAGACCTGCTTTTTTAAGTCGACCCAACAACTCTGTATTTAACCAGTTTACCGACGTTTTAGCACTTGCTCCACTTGCCAACATGTCTTCAAAGAAATAGGCTGACTCTTTGGTTAAACACAATACCAACGCATCATCTTTTTTAAGTCCCAACTCCTCTACATAACGTGCTATTTTTGCATCGGGGAGTTCAGGCATTTTTTTTGCCTCGGCTACCATCTCATCGGTGACGATTAATGGACGTAAATCAGGGTCTGGAAAATAACGATAATCCGCCGCTTCCTCTTTGCCTCTCATCGATTTGGTAACACCCTCTTCTACATTCCATAAACGGGTCTCTTGACACACTTCTGTTGCATAAATACCATCTTCATACGCTTCTCTTTGTCGTTGTACTTCATAGGCTATCGCTGCTTGAACAAATTTAAATGAGTTAATGTTTTTAATCTCAACACGTGTTCCAAACGCTTTTTGACCTTTAGGACGAATAGAGACGTTGACATCACATCTAAATGATCCCTCTTGCATATTGGCATCACTAATGTCCAAATAACGAACCGTAGAGTGTAACTTTTTTAAATAAGCCACCGCCTCATCCGAGTTTCTCATATCGGGTTCTGAAACAATCTCTAAAAGAGGTGTTCCTGCACGGTTTAAATCGACTTTAGAGTGGTCACCTTCATGTATATTTTTTCCTGCATCGGCTTCAAGGTGGGCTTGTGTCATTCCAATACGTTTTTGCGTACCATCTTTTAAATCAATAAAAAGTTCACCCTTTTGAACAATCGCTTTGGTTAACTGTGTAATCTGATATGCTGAAGGACTGTCAGGATAGAAATAACTCTTTCTATCAAAATTAGAAACATGATTGACATTGGCATTAATCGCATACCCCAGTCTCATTGCTTTAATTGCTGCCTCTTTATTGACTACAGGTAACGCCCCAGGTAGTGCCAAACACGTGGGACAAGTATTGCTATTTTGATGCTCTGCAAAACTTGTAGGACAAGAACAAAATAGTTTTGTCTTTGTATTAAGTTGCACATGGACTTCTAAACCAATCACTGTTTCAAACATCGGATAAACCTTTAATATATTCAATTGAAAATTTTTTCGCATATTATACCATCTCTAAAACAAGATTAAGATTTATTCAAAAATCCATCATTCAAAGAGAAGTTACCTACAATTTGTGATAAAATTCCCCTAAAACTATAATCTATTATTCTCAATAAAAGGAAAAAAATGTCAAAAAAAACCCTAATAATCGGTGCTGGTGGTGTCGGTAATGTTGTTGCATTTAAGTGTGCCATGAATGCAGATACGTTTGGAAATATTACGTTGGCAAGTCGAACGGTTAGTAAATGTGATGCCATTGCAAAAAATATTCAAGAAAAAGTGGGCGTAACCATTGCCACAGCTTCTATTGATGCCAACTCTGTTCCTCAATTGATTGAATTTTTAAATACACTCAAACCTGACATTGTCATTAACGTCGCACTTCCGTACCAAGATTTAACCATTATGGATGCCTGTTCGGCGTGTGGTATTGACTACTTAGACACCGCCAACTATGAACATCCAGACACTGCCAAGTTTGAATACAAAGAGCAGTGGGCAAGGGATGAACAGTTTAAAGAAGCCAATATTATGGGTCTTTTAGGTTCTGGATTTGACCCTGGTGCTACCAATGTCTTCTGTGCCTATGCACAAAAACACTACTTTGATGAGATTCACACCATTGATATTTTAGATTGTAATGCGGGTGACCATGGCTATCCATTTGCCACCAACTTTAATCCTGAAATTAACCTTCGTGAAGTTTCAGCCAAAGGGCGTTATTGGGAAAATGGAGAGTGGATAGAGACCGAACCAATGGAGATTATGCAAGTGTGGGATTATCCTGAAGTTGGACCAAAAGACTCTTATCTGCTTTACCATGAAGAGATGGAGTCATTGGTTAAACACATTAAAGGGTTGAAACGTATTCGTTTCTTTATGACTTTTGGACAAAGTTACTTAACCCACATGAAGTGTCTTGAAAATGTTGGAATGTTGGGCATTAAAGAGGTTGAGCATAAAGGTATGAAAATTGTGCCAATGGAATTTTTGGCAACCCTACTACCTGACCCTGCATCATTAGGACCACGAACCAAAGGTAAAACCAATATTGGTATCTATGCCAAAGGAATGAAAGATGGTGTTGAAAAAACAATTTATATCTACCAAGTCTCTGATCACGAAGCATGTTATGCAGAAGTGATGAGCCAAGGGGTAAGTTATACCACGGGTGTTCCTGCAATGATTGGTGCCAAACTGATGTTGGAAGGAAAATGGCAAGGAAAAGGTGTCTTTAATATGGAACAACTCGATCCAGACCCATTTATGGAAGAGATGAACAAACAAGGCTTACCATGGAAAATCATCGAATAAAATTAAATTTACTTTAAGATTTTATCTTAATTTTAA
>DYMW01000028.1:2908-17301 GCA_020721385.1 Sulfurovum sp.
ATGGAAAATCATCGAATAAAATTAAATTTACTTTAAGATTTTATCTTAATTTTAATATTAAAGTATTATAATAAATTCTTTAAAAAAAGCCTTTTTAAGAGGAGAATGTAGATGAAAATTATTAACAACAGAAGAATGACCCTTTTATTTCTCATAATTACCATTGTAGTATTGTCTATTTTACTCTATCACGTCATTATCTCATACGGTGAATACAAACAAAAAGAGAGCAGTTTAAATCATCTTATGCTGATAGAAAAAATGGACGACATTATCAATAAAATTGAACAAGAAAAGATATTCAATGCCATCTATCTTGGAATGCAGGAAAAAACAATCTTTAATCAAGTTGACTCATCAAGAACAATGGTCAATCAAGCGATAGAAGAGACCCTATTATTTATTAATAAAAATTCGAATTTTTCATCTCAAAAAAATGTTTTAAAAAAAACTGCCGTACGATTAAACACCATTCGTTCCAAAATTGACACTTTAAACAGCAACTATAAAGAGATACTTTTTGATAATTATCAAACCAAAGTTATCAAACCGTTAACCAATTCCATTGAAGAGTTGACTCACGTATTCTCGGTAGAACATGAACATACCCTCTCTTCTTTTAAAGAGCTGATTAAACTTAAAGATAATCTTAATATGGAGACTGCTTTTATCTCTTTTTTTCTTAGTAATTCCAAAGAGATGACTTCCTCAGAGCTAAAAACATGGAATATTCTTATTAAAAATGATATCAGTCCAAATTTCAGTAAATTAACCGATATGACTATCCTTATTGAACTACACAGCAATATGAATCCCTTGGATTTTTCCAATATTAAAAAAGATGAAAGAACAGAGATTCGCAACTATCCTATGAGCAACACCTATACAGTCTCCATAGAAAAATGGTTGCGTGTCTCTGCTAGTAAAATTGAAAAACTCAATGTGGCACAAAATATTCTTTCTATAGATCTTAAATCATCGCTTCATGATGAAATTTCAATGGCAGAAAAAAACCAGATTAAATTTATTATCATTACTGTTCTGGTACTTTTACTGTTACTCATGCTTCTCTATCTTATGCACAATCTTAAAAAAAACAGTCAATTCTTAACCGAAACATTAAAAGATATAGAAGCCGATTTAAATGAAAATCAAAGAGTTGAAATACAAAAAGTTTTGAAAAAAAATGACACCATAGAAATCTATAAATTTTTAGCCAATGCCATTAAAGAGCCAAGTATGGCAAAAGACCATTTTCTTGCCAATATGTCCCATGAAATTCGTACTCCACTCAATGGTATTATTGGCTTTACAAACATATTAAAAGAAACCAATTTACAAGAAGAACAACGAGAATTTGTTGCGATTATTGAAGAGAGTTCTAAAAATTTAATCAGCATTGTTAATGATATTTTGGATTTCTCTAAAGTCTCTTCAGGAAAAATTGAACTTGAAAATATCCCTTTTAACATTATGGAAAAATTTGAAGCAACCATTGAGACTTATGCGGTTAAAGCAACTCAAAAAAATATTGAGTTGAGTCTCTTTATTGACCCAGAACTGCCTACTGAAATTATGGGGGATCCTACCAAAATATCACAAGTTATTCTCAATTTGTTAAGCAATGCAATTAAGTTCACCCATGAAAATGGAGAAATCAATCTCTCTATCCAAAAAGTCTCCCAAACTGCTCAAGAGATTGGTGTTAAATTTTCAGTCAAAGATTCAGGTATTGGTATAGAAGAAGAGAAAAAAAGTAAAATTTTTGACGCCTTCTCTCAAGCCGATGCCAGTACCAACCGAAAATTTGGCGGAACAGGATTAGGACTCACCATCTCTAGTAAATTTGTTGAACTGATGGGTGGAAAATTAGAGATAGAAAGTCAAAGTGGAGAAGGGAGTACCTTTTTCTTTACCCTTAACTTAAAAAGGTCTCTTTCTGCCAAAGCACGAATCAAACCAAATTTAAGTCAACTCAGTGTTGCCTATATTACCATGCCCGAACAAGAGACGCTTCAAACGATTGACAAAAATCTGAAAACCTATATTCAATATACAGGTGCCAAATTTAAAACCTATACCGAATCAGAAATTTTTGAAACAGAACAATCTTTATTGCCTGATATTCTATTTATTAACCATCAATATATTTCAGATGAGAAAATCTTAAACCGTTTTTTAAGACTCGATACCAAAATTGTACTCATTTCTACCAGTGATATACAAAAATGTGGGTGTTTAAATAAAAACCGAATTGATAAAATCATCTATAAACCACTTAATTTTTCTAAAACCATAAAAACCCTAGAGTTACTCAGCAGACCAAAAACCTTAAGTTTTTTAGAAAAAGAGAACAAACCAACAACAAAAAATCTCAATACTTTTCCAAACATGAATGTATTGGTTGCCGATGACAACACCATCAATCAAAAATTAATTTTAAATATATTGAAAAATTTAGAAATCACTGTTACCTTAGCAAACAATGGTAAAGAGGCGGTAGAGTTGGCTAAAACACATCTTTATGATATTATTTTTATGGACATAGAGATGCCAATTTTAGGAGGGATTGAAGCAACACAACAGATTATTGCTCATGAACATAAAATCAATATGCCACATACACCCATTGTTGCACTAACCGCCAATACCCTTCAGAGTGATAAAGAGAAGTATCTTAAAAATGGAATGAATAACTATCTCATAAAACCCATACAAATCGATCAACTCAAAATTATTCTTAACGAATATTATGATACTAAAAAAGAAAAAAAGCGTGTTTCTGATTCTATTTTACTCTATAAAGAGACCCCATTAACAGGAAAAATATATTCCGCCATTTTAAATAACCTTGGATACAAAGTTGATATTGTTAATTCAGCAGAAGCGTTTAAAACAAACATAAATAACCACGCTTATACATTTGCCCTTTTTGATGCCAAACTTTTAATGAGTGTTAATAATGAAGCAACGATTATTGAGCTTATTAAACAAAGTGGTGCTATCCCCTTAGCCTTTACAGAAGATGACCACTATAAAAAATATTGTACGACTCTAAAAACATCTAATGCTATAGAAGAGCTCAAAGAGAAATTAAAAAAAGCCTAAAGCGACATTCGCTTTAAGGCAGTATTTTTAACCATTTAACCATGTAATCGAGTAATATTGGCACCTAACGCCGAAAGTTTTCCCTCTAAATTGTCATACCCTCTATCGAGATGATAAATTCGATGCACATTGGTAACGCCATTCGCAATCAATCCCGCCAACACAAGGGCTGAACTTGCCCGTAAATCGGTTGCCATCACATCGGCACCATAGAGTGTTTTAACAGGTCGAACCGCTGCGATATTGCCTTTTAACCATATATCTGCACCCAAACGATTGAGTTCACTGACATGCATAAAACGGTTCTCAAAAAGTCGCTCTTCTATCAAACTTTCACCCTCAGCAATGGTTGCCACTGCCATAAATTGTGCTTGCATATCGGTTGGAAATCCTGGGTATTCTGTTGTAATCAAATCCACAAATTTTAATTTTTGGGCAGGTTTAATTGTAATAGACGTCTCTTCAATCTCAAATGAACATCCCATCGCTTCAAGTTTATCAATCGATGCTTGAATATGCTCTGCATTAACCTTATTTAGGGTAATCATTGATTGCGTAATTGCCGCCGCACAAAGGTAGGTTCCTGCTTCAATTCTATCAGGAATAATTTCCACCTCTTTAAAGGTCAAAGATTTCTGTCCTGTTCCATGAATCACAATTTTACTGCTTCCGATTCCCTCTATTTCAACCCCAGCACCTGCAATCATCTCACAAAGTTGTACAATTTCTGGCTCTTTGGCTGCATTGACAATGGTGGTTACACCATGGGCTAATGCGGCAGCCATAATGGTATTTTCCGTTCCACCAACCGTAATTTTATCAAATACTATTTTCGCACCATGCAAACCATTGGGTGCTTCAGCTCTTACATAGCCACCTTTTATCTCTATCTTCGCACCCATGGCTTCAAGTGCTTTTAAGTGCATATCAATGGGGCGTTGACCAATAGCACATCCACCAGGAAGACTCACTTCACACTCACCAAAACGTGCCAACAAAGGTCCCAAAACCAAAATAGACGCACGCATTTGACTCACAATTTCATAGACCGCTTTGGTTGAATTCATGAAACCATTATTCACCACCGCTACTGTATCGTTTTGCTCAACACTTCCACCCAACATGGTTAAAAGCTTAAGCAATGTGCGAATGTCTACCACATTGGGAAGGTTGGTTAAAGTAACGGGCTTGTCTGAAAGAATGGTTGCGGCAATCACAGGTAAAGCAGAGTTCTTTGCTCCTGAGATGTTGATGGAACCACTTAGTTTGGTTCCACCAATAATTTGTAAATAATCCATAATCTATTGTATCCATAATATTAAAATATAAAACCCTAATTTTATCGAAATTAGGTTAAGCCTAGAAGTCAATTAAATTAAATATCTCAACAAATACAAACATTATTTTTGATAAAGTTCGATATTCAACTTAAAGGAACTCGATGCAAATAGACTTATCACCAGAAGCCCTGTTATCTCAATTAGGGTACGCAAAGACAGAACAAACGCTTGATCAAATGGAAAAAACCATTGCCAATACTCATGGTTTTGAAAACTTTTCAAAACATATTTTAGCATTCCATGACAACATTGCACCGCTTAAAGGGTTTGTTGCTTTATCCAATTCAAAAAATGTCTTTAAAATTAAAGGCAGTGAAGATGTTTCTACCGAAATTAACGAAGAGTTTTCTACATTGGTAGAAAATTGGGCAAAAAAATATAAAGTCACCATTGAAAAAGTAGCCAAAAAACCAACCTACTACATTATTGGTCAATAATTAATGCCACTTAGCACACTAAACGTTGAACAGCTAAGTGCTGCGACTGCACCAATGGGCAATAATTTGATTATTGCCTCGGCTGGAACGGGTAAAACGTCAACCATTGTTGGGCGGATTGCCCACCTTTTACACAATGGGGCTGACCCTTCAAAAATACTTCTTTTAACCTTTACCAACAAAGCAGCAGGTGAGATGTTGGCACGAGTGGGTCGTTATTTCCCTCCTAAAATTGTGGGTCAAATTCAATCAGGAACTTTTCATGCTGTCAGTTTCAAATGGCTCAAAGAGATGAATGCAGGTGTCACACTAAAACAACCAACCGAGTTAAAAACTCTCTTTCGTTCTGTGTATGAAAAGCGTCAAATTAAACGCTTGAACCTTGCAACAGAAGCATTTTCAGCGACGTATCTTTATGAACAATACAGTCTGTATCAAAATGCTTCTTTTGATGGTTTTGATGTTTGGTTTAGTGAAAAATATCCTGAGCATAAACCCTTAATTGATATCTATATGCACATCATTGATGAGTTTGAAGAGACCAAAGATCAATATGGATTTGTCTCTTTTAATGACCTGCTTTTAAAAATGCGAGAACACCTATTGATTCACAGAAGAGACCTTAATGAAGTGCTTGTAGATGAATACCAAGATACCAATACCCTACAAAGTGCATTGATTGATGCCATGAAACCAAAATCTCTTTTTTGTGTGGGCGATTATGACCAAAGTATTTATGCGTTTAATGGAGCCAACATTCAAAACATTGCAACATTTGGGTTACGTTATCCCAATGCCACGGTCTTTACTTTGGATAAAAATTACCGTTCATCCGCAAGTATTTTATCGTTAGCCAACCGTGTGATTGAGCGTAATGAGCGTATTTATCCCAAAAAATTGGTGGTGACACGAACAGGTAAAAACCAAGCTCCACGGCTGTTACGCTACCATGAACTGTTTGACCAATACCAAGCCATTGCCAAAACCATTAAACAGAGTTACACGCCGACCAATGACATTGCGGTTATTTTTAGAAACAATGCCTCGGCTGATGGCGTTGAAGCAAGTTTAAGAGAGATGGGTATTGCCTCGAAACGAAAAGGAGGAAACAGTTTTTTTGAAGCCAAAGAGGTAAAATTTCTGCTTGATGTTTGTACTCTAATCGTAAATCCCAAAGACATGATGGCGTTTATCCATATTTTTGAGTATGGAAAAGGGATTGGTTCTGCCCTTGCCAAAGAGATGTTTGAGTGTTTTATCCATTTTGGAGAGGGCAATTTGTTTGTAGGCTTCATGCATCCACGTGTTTTTACCCTACCCAAACTCAATCCCCATAAAAATATGCAACTTGGACTCTTTGACGATGACAGTGAAATTGGTTCTGTAACCCGTTTTGCACACATTCCATTAGAAGAACGCATCAAATCGCACCCTATTTTAAAACATCCTAAATTAACCGCCGATGGATTGCATTTTTTTAAAATTTATCATGATTTTTTACGCTCTATTAATAACGTTAAACACCCCAAAACGCTACTTGTCAAACTGATACAATCCCCGCTTTATACCTACATTGTGGACATACTCTCTACCCAAAGAGCCAAATTAAAATCAGGCGAAGTGGACAATGACAAAAAAGCTTTGGCGACCGAACGTATTGCTAGAAAAGCACGGCTGTTAAGTGATTTGGCATCACACTACCAAGAGCTTCACCGTTTTGTCAATGCCATGGTATTAGGAGGCAATGAACTGAGTGAAGGAGATGGGGTGAATCTGCTCAGTATTCATGCAAGTAAAGGGTTAGAATTTACCGAAGTTTTTGTTATTGACTTGATGGATGGACGTTTTCCCAACACCAAACTGATGGGAAAAGGGGGAAGCCTCGATGAAGAGCGACGGCTTTTTTATGTGGCAGTCACCCGTGCCAAAGAGAAACTCTATCTTTCCTATGCCCAATTTGACAGGGTTAAAAAGACAGATTTTAAACCTTCCCCATTTTTATATGAAGCTGGGTTGTTAAAAGAGTAAAACCACATTAACTCTTCATTTACACAACTGTGCTAAAATTCTTTCAAATTTTATTAAGGAATACACACTCTATGAACAAACTATTTAAAACCTCTATTTTGGGGCTTTCAATCATGACCTCGGCACTACTTGCTTCTGATATTTTAGTGACCATTGATGGTACCAACATCACCAAACAAGATGTTAACACCTATATTGGTCAAATCAGCCCTGGCACAACGTATCAAAGTTTACAAGAGGGTCAACAAAAACAACTTTTAAATTATCTTGTAGAGAAAGAACTTTTTACCAAAAAAGCTCAAGAAGATGGTATTGAAAAGACAGAAGCCTATAAACAAGAGGTAGAAAATCTTAAAAAAGAGGCGATGGTGAGCGTTTGGATGAAACAGATGCAAAACGATATTAAAATCTCTGATGATGAGGCTAAAAAAGTCTATGAGAGCCAAAAGAAAAATTATGAAGAGCCAGAGAGCGTTAAAGCCCGTCATATTTTGGTTAAAACAGAACAAGAGGCTAAAGACCTTATTGTCCAATTAAAAGATTTAAAAGATGATGCGTTAAAAGATAAATTTATTGCCTTAGCCAAAGAGAAATCAACAGGACCTTCAGGTAAAGATGGTGGTGATTTGGGTTGGTTTAGCAAAGGTAAAATGGTGCCAGAATTTGAAACTGCATCGTTTGCTATGAAAGTTGGTGAGGTAACTGCACAACCTGTTAAAACACAATTTGGATATCATGTTTTGTATGTTGAAGGGAAAAAACCTGCTTCAACCACACCATTTGAAGAGGTTAAAAAATCGATTGTAACACAACTTCAAACCAAAGAGTTCGCTAAAAAAATTGAAGCCTTAAGTACAGAACTCAAAGCAAAAGCAAAAATAGAGTATACCAAATAATTTGCCAACACTTCTACGCTATACAGATACAAGTACCCTCTTATGAGGGTATCAAAAAGTAGATAAATAAACTTTCTGTTATAATTCCTCCAATAATCTCCCACACTGGAATACGCTTAATGATACAATTAACAAATCTAACCAAAAGCTTTGGTGGACGAATACTTTTTTCTAATCTTAATCTTAAAATGACTTCTAACCAAAAAATAGGACTTATCGGTCGTAATGGTTCAGGTAAATCAACGCTGTTTAAAATTATTTTAGGTGAAGAGAGCCATGATGAGGGAGAGGTAAGCATTCCTAAAAACTATAGAATTGGTACGTTACGTCAGCACCTTGAATTCACTGAACCTACCGTACGTCAAGAGTGTGCGTTGGTTTTAAGCGAAGAGGAGCAGTACAATTTTTATAAGGTAGAAAAAATTCTTTTTGGTTTGGGCTTTAGTGCTGAAGATTTAGAAAAAAATCCCTTAAGCT
Source organism: Sulfurovum sp. (assembly GCA_020721385.1). Classification (GTDB taxonomy): domain Bacteria; phylum Campylobacterota; class Campylobacteria; order Campylobacterales; family Sulfurovaceae; genus UBA1140. Next base: position 11,195 of record DYMW01000028.1, read on the forward strand.
TCTCAGGTGGGTATCAAATACGGATCAACCTTGCCAAACTTTTAGCCACCGAACCCAATATGTTGCTTCTTGATGAACCGACCAACTATCTTGATATTCTCTCCCTTCGTTGGCTCAAACAGTTTATTCGTGACTTTGAAGGAGAAGTGATACTGATTACCCATGACCGTGATTTTATGGATGCCGTAACCACCCACACCATGGGGATTCAACGAAAAGGTTTGAACATTATTCAGGGTGGAACGCAAAAGTATTATGAGACGTTAGCCTTACAAGATGAAACCTATGAGAAAACCCGTCAAAACCAAGAAAAAAAGCGTAAAGAACTCGAAGATTTTATAGCACGTAATAAAGTTAGAGCCTCCACCGCTGCATTGGCACAATCAAAAGCTAAAATGTTGGAAAAAATGGACGACATGGAGAGTTTGGAAAATGAAGCCACGTTGTCCTTTAACTTTACCTACAAAGAGACTCCTGCTAAAATCACGTTACGTGCTGAAAATTTGGGGTTTGGTTACAATGAAAATGAACCACTTTTCCAAAATGTTACATTTGCATTGGAAAACGGAAGGTGTTTGGCAATTATTGGTAAAAATGGTAAAGGTAAATCGACACTACTCAACTACATTGCAGGGGAATTACCCAAACAACAAGGTACGCTCAATTTTCACCCTTCAACAAGTATGGCACACTTTGGACAGACCAACATCGAACGGCTCAATACCAACAACACCATTATTGATGAGATAAGTTCGGTTGACAAAAAACTAGGATTTGCACAAGTGCGTGGAATTTGTGGAACCATGATGTTTTCAGGAGAGCTAGCCGAAAAAAAAATCAGTGTTCTATCAGGAGGAGAGCGAAGCCGTGTAATGTTGGGGAAAATTATTGCTACTCCTGCAAATTTACTTCTGCTAGATGAGCCAACCAACCACCTTGATATGGACTCTATTGACTCCTTATGTGATGCCATAGAGCAATTTCAAGGTGCCACCATTATGGTTACCCACTCCGAAATGTTGTTACGCCGATTGGCTGATGCATTGATTATCTTTCATCAAGGAGGCGCTGAATATTTCGATGGTACCTACAATGAGTTTTTAGAAAAAATTGGTTGGGAAGAAGAAGGCGATACCTCTAAAGAGAAACCTAAAGAGGCTATACCAACCATGGATAAAAAAGAGCGTAAACGACTCAGAACCGCCCTAATACAAGCCAAGAGCAAAGAGAGTGCCAAGCCTAAAAAAGAGTTGGAGTTTTGTGAAAATAAAATCATGGAACTCGAAGAGCTACTTGAAACACAAAACAAACAACTCACCCTAGCATCAAATCAAGGGAACAACTCTGCCATGATTGAACATTCACAAGCCTTAGGAAAGACACATGAAGCCATCGATGCATTGTTTGAACGATTAGAGATTGCGAGTGAACTGTTGGATGAAATTTCCGCCAAATATGAACATGAGTTGGCAGAATTGGAATAAAAAATAGAAGGAACAGATAATGGAAACTAGAAAAAAAACTTTTTTTGAACATTTTAAAAATATAACCATGCAAGGTCTCTTTTGGATACTGCCCATTGCTGCCATGCTCATGATTATCTTTTGGGTTTATGAGCAAATAGACTTACTGGTCAATAAGATACTAAACTTTCTTGAAATCAACCCACAAAATAATGAGTTTTTATGGCTGATGGGTATTGTTTCTGTTTTTATACTTACATTAACGATTGTTGGTTATTTGGTCAAAACAAAATTGGCTCACTACTTTGAATTACTTTTTTATAAAATTCCTGGTTTTTCAACACTTAAAGACATAATTGGTATTTTCAACTCTTCTAAAGAAGGAGCCAACAGAGTATTGGTGGTAGCCATACGAGGTTTTGCCAACCAAGGATACAACATAGGGTTGATGTATTCACAAACTGAAAGCATCATTAAGGACCACTATACTGTTACCCTCTCACAAACGCCTCTTCCCAATGGTGGATATTTATTTGAAGTTCATAAAGATAATATTTTTGTGATAGAAGAGGCAAATTTTGATGCAAACTTACAATATCTACTCTCAATGGGGGTCAAAAGTATGGCTCAAATTCTTAAAATAAAACCCAAATCATTAGAGGAACTTACTCTCTTAGATGATTGGCTAAAAAAACATCATCATTAACGCCCTTTGAGCCAATTTTCATGGGCATTCACCAAGACTGGATTTTGTTGTTTAAATTCATTTTCATCAAACACAAAACGAAAATTGTCCATGTATGTCGTCAAAATTTCATAAGCTTCTCTAACCTCTTGAAACTTTTGGGTATCTCCCTGTTCCATATCGGGGTGATACTGACGTGAAAGTTTCAAGTATTTTTTACGTACATGTTCTCTACTTGTTAACGAGATTAATTCCAATGTCTCAACAGCCTCTTTAAATTCATCATAACCTCTACACAGCATAATAACTGGCCTTTGCATGATGCACCACCAAAGCACTTGTACTCTGCTCTGGATGTATTTGGAAAGTCTCACTAAGCTCTATACCAAACTCCTCTGGTTTTAACACATCAAACAATTCACGACTTGCTTCCAAGTCTGGACAAGCTGGATAACCAAATGAATATCTGGCTCCTTGATAACGATTCATCCTTACGTCACGCAAAGTTGCTCCTTCATCTTTGGCTAATATGTCTAAATCCATGCGTATCTGTTTGTGAACTACTTCGGCTAAAGCTTCTGCCAACTCTACTGAGAAACCGTGAACCATGTTGTACTCTAGGTATTTTCCTGCATCGTACAGCTCTTTTTCATAGGCTGAAAATTTTGAACCCGCACTCACACAGGTTAAGGCGATAATATCGTGTCGGTCATGGTGAAAAAAGTCACTTAAAGCACGGTGAGGTTTTTTGCTTTGTCTTGGGAAACCAAACTTGGTAACAGCTCTGCCAATTACATTACTCAGTGCTTCTCGGTTGGCATTGGCATCAATATTCCACCCTTCACTCTCATCAAACAGATAGAGTTCGGTGTCATCACTTCTACATGGGTAGTAACCATAAATAATCGTTGGTTCAAATAACTTTTTGTCCATGAATTCTTGTTTTATACGCTCATACGCAGGGTAAACGGTTTTTTCGAGCAGTGCTTTATACTCCTCTTGTTTCATCCCTTTAGATTTGTAACCCCAATGCATTTTGATAACCGTCTTTTGATTCACCCAATCAAATATCATATTCATGTCCAAATCCTCTTTTTGTAAGACCCGTCTTCCCCAAAATGGTGGAGTAGGAATTACATTGTCACGGTTTGGCATCTCTATCTCTGCAAATGGAGGAATAATAATCTCTTTTTTAACCTTCTCCACACGCTCTACCATGTCTCCTGCTAGGCGTGTATCAAGTCCTATGCTGTTATTTTCATTGTACTTCTCTATTCGTGTCATGGCGATGACCCCATCAAAAGCATCACGACAATAAAAAATTGGACCTTTATAAATTGGTCGGCAAAAATCATCAACAAAACTTCGTGTCAATGCAGCCCCACCCAAAAGCACAGGAATCTCCAAGCCCATCTCAGCCATGGCTTCCAAATTCTCTTTCATAACAGCTGTAGATTTTACGAGTAATCCACTCATCCCAATGGCTTGAACGTTGTGCTTTTCATGGGCTTCTAAGTAAGTCTCTAACTGTGTTTTAATCCCTACATTAATCACTTTAAATCCATTATTAGAGAGAATAATATCCACCAAGTTTTTACCCACATCGTGAACATCCCCTTTTACCGTACCTATCACCAATGTGGTATCGGTCTCTTTTTCTTGTTTGGTCAAATAAGGATTGAGGTAATCTACCGTGGTTTTCATGGTCTCGGCACTTTGCAATACAAACGGCAACTGCATCTGCCCCGAACCAAAGAGTTCTCCCACCACTTTCATGGCATCTATCAATATTTCATTCACAATTTTATCGGCATGAATGGTATGCCTTGCCTCTTCTACCAATGGTATCATACGCTCTTTATCGCCATCAAGAAGCAGTTTGGCTATCTTCTCTTCATGACTCATCGCTTCGTACTCTTCATCGGTCGTGTTGTCTTCTAATGTCTTGTCTGAAAAGTGTTCTATAAATTTAAAAAGCGATTGGTCATCAGGGTTAAAAAGCAACTCTTCACAAATCTCTCTATCTTCATCACTCATTTTTGCCAAAGGAACAATGTGTTTAACGTTAATAATAACCGAAGTCATACCCGCTTCTAAGCAGTGGTGCAAAAATACCGAGTTCAAAAATACACGAGCATTCATACTTAACCCAAACGAGATGTTTGAAAGCCCCAACGTTGACCCTACTTCAGGGTGACGCTTATGCAATTCACGTATCGCTTCTAGTGTCTGAATCGCTGCATCACGATACTCCAAATCTCCCGAACCAACGGTAAACGTTAACATATCAAAAATAAGGTTTCGTGGGTCAATCCCATGACGATTCACCGCCAAATCATAAATACGTTCGGCTATTCGTAACTTCTCTTCGGTGGTCTTTGCCATTCCTACCTCATCAATGGTCAAACAAACCAAAGCACATCCAAACTTTTTAGCCAATTGACAAATGGCATCAAGCCGTTCTTCCCCATCTTCAAGGTTTACCGAGTTGATAATCGGCTTTCCACCAATACACTTTAACGCCTCTTCCATCGTATTCACACGTGTGGCATCGGGCATCAGTGGCAGAGGAATTTTTTGGTTATAAAGCTCCATTACCGCACGCATATCTTTTGCTCCATCACGTCCTGCAAACTCAACGTTGACATCCAAACAGTGGGCTCCATCTCGTACTTGTTGTTGACCAACGGTGAGTGTTCCTTCATAATCAGAAGCAATAATTAGCTCTCGAAAGGCTTTAGAACCTGTAGAGTTGCTTCGCTCACCAATAAGCAGTGGTGCTGGTTTTTGAAACAATTCAGTGCTGTTAAAGAGTGAAGCAATAGAGGGTTCTATTTTTCCTGTAGGTTTTTTAGGTTGTAATGTTCCCACTGCTTTTTTAAGTGCATGAATGTGTTGAGGTGTTGTACCACAACATCCCCCCAAAAAGCTTACGCCATCAAACTCCGTAAACTCCAACTGTTTAGTGGTAAACTCATCGGGTCCCATTGGGTAATAGGTATAACCCCCACGGTTTTGAGGAAGTCCTGCATTGGCATGAACCGAAATAGGTATGTTACAAAGCTCACTTAATGTTCGCAAATGTTTTTTAACTTGGTCTGGTCCTGTTCCACAGTTGAAACCAAGCGATAAAATATCAAATGGTTCAAGAATGGTTACAATGGTAGTAGCGTCCGTACCAATCAACATACTTCCACTCAGCTCAATGGTCACCGAAACCATAATAGGCACGTCGACCCCACGCTCTGTGGAGGCTGATTTACACGCATGAAGAGCAGCTTTTATCTGTAAAGGGTCTTGACAGGTCTCTAGTAAAAAGATATCACATCCCCCATCAATCAAACCCAACGCACACGTTTTATACCCTTCAAACATCTCATCATAATGAATGTGTCCAAGTGAAGGCAGTTTGGTTCCAGGTCCAATCGAACCGAGTACAAATCGTGGCTGTTGGGGTGTGGCATATTTATCACAAATCTCTTTAACAAGCTCGGCCCCTTTTTTAGAAAGCTCATACGCACGTTCACCCATCTGATACTCATCAAGTACCCAAGGCATGGTTCCAAACGTATTGGTTTTAATCAAGTCAGCCCCCGCTTTGGCATAAGCGTTGTGTACCTCTTGTATTAAGTGAGGAGCGGTTGCATTAAGCAGTTCATTACACCCCTCTTGATCCACACCTTGATTGTCTAGCCAAGCTTCTTTGGGGATTTTTAAGTTTTGTATTTGTGTACCTGTGGCACCATCAATAACGAGGATTCTTTGTTCTAAAAGTTCTTTGATTTTTTCTGTACGGTTCAATATTTACCCTTATCTGGTTACGCTTTTTGTTATTGGCATTGTATCAAAAAGTTCTAAGGGTTATAGAATCAGATAAATTAAAAAAGAATTTAATCCCGCATCTTATAAAAAGTTGACACACCATAATATTTACGCTAAAATATATACATAACATAATT
>DYMW01000029.1 GCA_020721385.1 Sulfurovum sp.
GGTCACTTCCTTGCAGCCTTTTGATGGTTGATTTTGGAGTGTCGTAAGCTAAAAGAAGTTCGAAAATAAACGACTTTTTGTCAAAGTTTGCGACTAATGTATGGAGATTATTTTCTATTTCTATGATGGTCATATAGCTTTGTGCCTTATAATTATTGTTTGTGATAATTTTTGAAGTATTATAAAAAGTTAAAACCCTTTATTTAAGAGTTTATAGGGTTTTATGAAAAGTTTCCTTTCTCATAATAAACCCTTAGTTGCATAGAAGAGGGATATTTATTTATGCTTCTTCCACAGATTCTACTTTTTTGGGTATTTTAGATTTCTTACCTTTTTTCAAATTTTTCAAATACTCTTTGGCGGTTATTTCGTGACCTTCCAAGATGACATGGGTTGCAATACCACGTTTGCATAACTCTTTGGCACCCATCCAGTAGTCTTGACCGACCAGCATCTGTTTAAATTCTGCTTTAGAGAGAAAATCTTGTTTGACAATAATATCATAAAAGAACTTTTCAAGCTTTTTAGAGGAATGTTCTAGCCGAGCTTTAATCTCTCCACCTTTTCCATATGCACCACCTGAATAGGTATGAAACATAAAATCAGAGTAGGGGTAGATAACCCGTTTTTCTGCCATACAGAAGAGTAATGCACCCATGCTGTACCCATAGTTGTCAAGATAAGCAACGGTACGTTTATAAAATTTTTCTTGGATGAGGTTATAAAACTGTTGACCTTCAAGTACCAACCCTCCACCTGAGTTAATCACCAACTCTAAGTAGTCATATTCTTTGGCTTCTCTAAGTTCATTAAAGACTGAGTGTAGTCCTTTTTTAAGTTCAAAAAACTTGCCTATATAGACTCTGTAACGCTTATGTTTTGGAGTTACCTCGTAGATAAATTTCTCTTTATTTATAATTTTTTTATTTTCAGGTATTAATTCCGTGTAGAGAGTATGTTGTTCGCTACTAAACTCTTTTTTTGTACCAATCATTGTGTCTCCCTCTATATTTTTGATTATTTTTAGTAAAATATTATAGCGTATTATTTAACCGCTTGGGCAATTAAATAGATGGCTACACCATAAGTTGTTGCGTTATTGTAACGCGTTAAGACTCTAAAATTTCGACCTGCCATCCAAACATCATCATGGGTGGTGTTACGTGTTTGAAGCAGATAAGCTTTAGATTCATTAAATGGTTCCAAAGGTTGAATACCATGTTTTTTAAGCGTACTCACGGCATATTGTTGACGGTGTGTGGTTTTAAGCTGTGCAAATCGTGTTCCTTCAAAATTGGTTGGTACAACCACCACAGCTCCCTCTCTCCACCCTTTGTCGTGCATAAATTTGGCAATAATTCCAATGCAATCTTCTAAATCCCATGGGTCTTTAATACCATCATTGTTGTAGTCCATGCCAAATTTTCGTTGAACCGAGGGAACCTGTTGGACACATCCCATTGCCCCTGCAAATGAACCATATTGCTCGTTAATATCTCGATGCTCTTCACGTGTTAATAAAAAAAGATGTTTGAGTTCACTTTTAAAAAATGTCTGCATACGGTTTTTATGAAAAGCAAGGGTGGCTAACGCATCAATAATATGAAAATCACCCGTAAACTCTCCAAATTTACTCTCAACAGCAATAAAACCAACAATGTAGTCCATATCAACCCCATATTCACGACTGGCACGTTGCAGTGTGGTAAAGTAGTTTTGTTTAAACTCTTTGGCTTTTTGCAGTGAAATGGGGTCAAGCACATGGGCTTTATAACGTTCCCAACTTCCATTGGTACTGCCCACTTTATATTTTCCCGTATAACGGTCAAGTGTCTCTTGGTCAAGTTTTGCGTTTTGCAGTACCGAAGTGACGTAGTCTCTTTTAAAATGGTGTGTATTCACCAGCATGGTAATAAAACTTTGAACCTCTTTTTTGGCTAAAAAGTCATAAGGAACAGGAGGCAGAGGTATTTTGGTCTCTTCTGCCAACAACGTAAAAGGAATAAGTAGGGTTAGGATTAGTAGTTTTAATAGGTTCATGAAAAATTATAACATAGGATTAAAGTTAGTAAGGGGAAATACAAATAATTAGGCGATATTCAGGGGCTTCAAGTGAGTGTATATAGGAATATGGTAACAACTTATCATTTGACTTTGGTATTTTATGTTATAGTATCATTAAACATATATTTAAAATTAAGGTCATAAATTAATATGAAAAAAGAAAATTTTACAACAAATATAATAGCAGGAGATTTCAAAGGAAAAATAATTGAAATTCCTAACATTACAACCACACGGAGTTCTAAAGGGATTTTAAAAGAGTCGCTTTTTAATACATTACAGTTTGATATTATTGGTAAGAACTTTGTAGAGGTTTTTTCAGGTTCAGGTTCTATAGGGCTTGAAGCTTTGAGTCGTGGGGCTTCACAGTGTTATTTTATTGAGTACAATAAGATAGCCTATAAAGTTTTACAAGACAACATTAAGAGACTTGATCCTAGTAGATGTCATCATCTGTTTGGTGACAGTTTTGAGAAGTTTGATACGGTTTTAGCCATGGTTGAAAAGGGTAACGATAAGACCTATTTTTATTTTGACCCTCCGTTTGCCACACGTGATGGAATGGATGATGTCTATGATAAAACGTTGGAATTAATAGCCAAAATAGATCCATCAAAGTGTGCCATGGTGATTGTGGAACACATGAGTCAGTTGGATATGCCTCAAACTATTGGGGAACTTGAACAGGTAAAACGTAAAAAATTTGGGCGTTCTACAATGACCTATTATGTTCCAAAAGAGGAGGATTAATATGACAAATAGCCGTCATCAAGAAGACCATATTGCTCTGTTTATAGATTGTGACAATATCTCTCATCGTGCGATTGAGGGGATTATTAATGAGCTTAGCAAATATGGTGTGGTGAATATTCGTCAAGCGTATGGCAATTGGACAAAAGACAATTTGAAGAATTGGGAGTCAAAACTTTTAGAGTTTGCGATTAAACCGATTCAACAGTTTGACTACTCTAAAAATAAAAATGCAACCGATATTTTAATGACCATTGATGCAATGGAATGGATGAAGAGAGCAAACAGATGAGTGTAAGAGACAAAAATTATAAAGCATAAATAATGTTGAAATAAGGTTTAATTTTGTTATAATATGTACGACAACTATCGATTAGTCCATTACAATACAATTTTTTAAAAAAGGATTTTTTTATGAAACGTTTACTATTTTTATTTTTAATTGCCAACTTAACACTGTTAAGTGCCATGACCAAAAAAACCGATATGAATACGGTTGATGATTGGGAATATAACAATACCATGCAGATGGAAGATACCACGCGATCAATACACAGTATAGGCAGATCGATGAGTATGTCAGCTTCTCCGACACCTAAAGCCTATCATCCTGTTAAAAAAGTTGGTTTGGCTGTGGGTGGTGCAAAAGATACCAACAACTTTAAAGCCAATATTGACAATGGTTATTTACCTAAATTAGACTCTATTACCTATGAAGGAGAGTTTTACAATCACTATTTTGATACAGATGCAGGAAGCAAAGAGTGTAAAGCACTCTTTTGTCCAAGTTATTCATCGGCAAAACGAAAAAATAGTTTTTCAGATGAAGAGGAATACTTTTTATCGGTTGGGTTAAATTCAGGTATTGATGAAGCTGATTTTAAACGTAAAAAACTCAATTTGGTTGTGGTGCTTGATATTTCAGGCTCTATGGGGGCTAATTTTGATGACTACTATTATGACAATATGGGTAATAGAATAGAAAATCAAGAGAAGTCGGATGAGAAAAAGATGAAAATTGCGACTGAGTCAATCGTGGCAATGTTGTCCCATTTAAATGATGATGATAGAGTAGGAATCGCTCTCTTTGATCACAATGCCTACAAAGCAAAAGCTTTAAATTTGGTAGGTAACAGTGATAAATTGGCAATTAGAGATCACATTTTAGAACTTACAGAGCGTGGTGGAACCGATTGGAGTGCTGGATATCAAGAGGGATTAAAACTTTTTGATGGAATCGATTTAAAGGGTGATTATGAAAATAGAATTATATTCTTAACCGATGCCATGCCCAATACAGGAGAGCTTGATAAAAATAAGTTGTTTGGTATGGCAAAAGATGCCAGTGAAAAAGGAATTCATACCACTTTTATTGGTGTTGGTGTAGATTTTAATAATGATTTGGTGGAGTATGTTTCTAAAACCAAAGGTGCCAACTATTTTTCTGTTCACTCTTCTAAAGAGTTTTCACAACGGTTAGATAAAGAGTTTAACTACATGGTTACCCCATTGGTGTATGATTTAGCGTTAAAGTTAACCAGTTCAAATTACAGTATCGAGGCTGTCTATGGTTCTCCTGATGCCAAAATAGCCACAGGTGATATTATGACCGTGAACACACTTTTTCCTTCTAGTAGTGATGGAACAGCTGTCAAAGGTGGGGTTGTGCTATTGAAGTTGAAAAAATTGAGTACGAATGTTGATGATGATATTAAATTGAATGTGAGTTATACCGATGTTGATGGAAAAGCCTTTAGCAATGAGCAAAAAGTGAATTTTAAAACACAAAAGAGTTATTATGATAATTCAGGAATCCAAAAAGCAATTTTAATCAGTGATTATGTTTCGGTGATGAAAAATTGGCTTATTGATGCCAGAGCAGGGTGCAACGACAATGTTAAATGGGTTATGGAGAATCCTACCGCCATTATGAAACGATGTACAAATTATCCAGAAAAACATCCACTCTATCCTGTTATGGCAACATGGGAGCGAAAATCATGTGCTTTACAAGTGAGTGAAGGGTATAAAAAACTGTTTCAAACCTTTAAAAAATTCTATGTTAGTGAAATGAAAACACTAAAAGATGATTCACTTAAACAAGAGTTAACCATATTGGATATTTTACTTAAACAAAAAACATCATCATTTAAAAAGAGTGATAAATCAGATGATGAGTGGCAGTTTAAAAACTAATGAGCATGGGGTTACTCTTTAGTATTGGCATCGGTGGTTTCATCGGTGCTATTTTACGTTTTACACTCTCTGGCGGGATACAAAAGATTATAGGTTCCACTTTTCCTTTTGGCACACTCTTTGTCAATGTCTTGGGAAGTTTTATCATTGGATTTCTTTTTTTATATTTTCAGCAGGTTAATCTATCAGTATATCAAAAATCTCTACTTATTACAGGTCTATTAGGGGCATTAACAACCTTTTCTACCTTCTCTTTAGATACGGTATTGTTGATGGGTCAAGGGTTTTATATGAAAGCATTGATAAATGTTATGATGAATGTTATTTTTTCTGTAGGAGCTACATTTTTAGGAATGATTCTATTTAAAAGATTGTATTTGTGATTGAAGTAGATTTGTTGGAGCGGGAAACGAGACTCGAACTCGCGATATCGGTACCAAAAACCGAGGTCTTACCGCTTGGCGATACCCAAATAGTTGTTATTTTTTATGAGTGTTTTGTTGTTATTTTTTTGGTTGCGGAAATAGGATTTGAACCTATGACCTTCGGGTTATGAGCCCGACGAGCTACCGAACTGCTCTATTCCGCGTTCTTTAGTTGTATTGGTTGCGGAAATAGGATTTGAACCTATGACCTTCGGGTTATGAGCCCGACGAGCTACCGAACTGCTCTATCCCGCGACAATTAAAATGGATGGGGTAGAGGGATTCGAACCCCCGATATCGGTACCAAAAACCGAGGCCTTACCGCTTGGCGATACCCCAAAAAATGCCACTTATTCGTTGTGTGGACGGCATTATAGAGAAAATAGAGGACAATGTCAAGGGTTTGTGGTGAAATCATAGTATAATACTTCTCATTTATAGAAAAAAGGAAAAATAATGTCTATAGAAGCATTAAAACGGGTTGAAATTGCTATTGCTGAAATAAAAAAAGGTCGAATGGTCATTATGATGGATGATGAAGATAGAGAGAATGAAGGTGACTTGGTTTATGCAGCTACATTTTCTACTCCTGAGTTGGTTAATTTTATGGCAAAAGAGGCGAGAGGACTTATTTGTACTCCTGTGACCAAAGAGATTGCAACCAAATTGGATTTGATGCCTATGGTTGTAAATAATATTTCAAATCATGAAACAGCATTTACAGTTTCTATTGATTCTTCAACCGCCAAAACAGGTATCTCTTCAGCTGAACGGGATGATTGTATCGCTAAATTGGCAAATCCTTTAACACGTAGTGAAGATTTTGTACGTCCTGGGCATATTTTTCCACTTATTGCTAAAGATGGAGGTGTTTTGGTAAGAACAGGACATACAGAAGGTTCTGTTGATTTGTGTAAATTGGCAGGGTTGGCTCCTGTTGGGGTGATTTGTGAAATTATTAAAGATGATGGAACCATGGCACGTCATGATGATTTAGAGATATTTTCAAAAAAACATAAGATGCCTATTGTTTATATTTCTGATTTGGTAGAGTATCGTTTAGCCAATGAAAAATTGATAGAGCGAATTGGTGAGAGTGAGATTATGGTGATGGATACAAAAGTAACAAAAGTTTTGTACAAAGACCATTTAGGGCGTATTCATAAAGCCATTCAATTTTATAAGACACACGAGACAGAAAATGTCAAATTTCATAATATAGGATTGGATATTGATTTGATTTTAGATCATAAACGTTTTGATGCAATGCGTGCTTCATTAGAGTATTTAAAACAAAATGGTGGGGTTCTTATTTTTTTAGATACCAAAATTATCTCTAAAGAACAAGCACGAGAGTATGGTGTGGGGGCACAAATTTTGAAAGATTTAGGCATAGAGCATATTAAGTTGTTAACTTCCAATAAAGAGACAGAATTTGTAGGTCTTGCAGGTTTTGGTTTGAATGTTGTTGAAAAGATTATGACGGAATAGCTTTTTATTTTTTGTAAATCCACAATTTTTGGGCATTATGTCATCGACATAATCCCATGTAAAGTGTGGTTTTGCTATATTTTTATTTAGTTAAAGGATTACTATATATGAAACTGTTACTATCACTATCGACCCTTATTATAACGCTGAACGCATCCATTACCCTTCCTACAAATTTTGAAACCAATTTTCAACAAAGTATTACCAATGATAAAGGAAAAGTTATTAAATATGAAGGTAGTGTTAAATATCAAAATATAAAAGAGCTTATTTCTGATGGTGTAGGCATACAAACGGAATTTTCTCGGAATCTTTTTAAGTGGAATTATACCAATCCAACGAAGAAAGAGGTCTGTACCGATGGAATCCAATTGACGGTTATTGACCATGATTTAGAGCAGGTTTCTAACTATTTGATTGACGATAAAGGGATTAATCTTGAAGAGATTTTAAAAGTTGCCATACCTTTGAGCCTTAAAGATTATAAAGCAACTTATAATGAGACAGAATATTTAATTACGTTGGATAAAAAAAATCAATTGTCTCAAATTGTTTATGTGGATGAACTTGATAATGGGGTTAAAATTATCTTTTCTAACATGCATTATAATCTACCCACGTTTACTGAAACCCTTTTGGAGTGTAACACACCTAAAGGGTACGATATTGTAGAGGGGTAAAGATTGGAAACTGTTTTTGCAAATTTTCAGATGAATAGTAATTTTTTTGTGATGATGGGGCTTTTTTTGCTCATTACATTGCTTATTTCTACCATTGTTGTTATTTTTATGACCCGTATTAAAACGTTAAGTGCCATACTTGAACAAGCAAAGGTGATAGACATGGCTAAAATAGCAAAGATAGAGCAGTTAGAAGTACTATTACAAGATGAAAAGTTTTGCAATAAAGGTTTGGTAAGAGAGCTTGAATATTTTGAAAAAAATAAAGAAAAACAACAAGCATTAAAAGCGATGGTCAGTGAGTTAAAAGACAATTTAGCTGAGCAGTCACGAGACAATATTGAGTCGCTTCATGAGCATAAAAGTGCCTTGGAGCAAGTGAAAATACATTATCAACTTTTAAAAGAAGAGTATAAAAAAATAGAGTTTAAGTATGAAGATGTAAAAAAACGTAATGAAAACTTCTTAATTGAAAACAATAGATTACACACCATGATTCGTGAAATGGAGATTAAATTAAGCGAACAAGAGAAACAGACCAATGAAAAAATGGAGTTGATGAAAGAGCATCAAGGTGAACTTAAAGAGAAGTTTGAAGAGTTGGCATTAAAGATTTTTAATGGAAACTCTAAAGAGTTTACCAAACTGAGTCAAGAGAGTATTAGCAGTATGATTAAACCTTTGGAGTCACAAATCAGTGAATTTAAAAAACAGGTCAATACGCTTTACAGTGATGAATCAAAAGACAGAGCGATGTTAAAACAAGAGATTTTATCACTCAAAGATTTAAATCAACAAATTAGTAAAGATGCTATTAACCTGACCAATGCCCTAAAAGGTGAAAAAAAACAGCAAGGGGTTTGGGGTGAGATGATTTTGGAAAAAGTACTCGAATCTTCAGGACTTAGAAAAGGGATTGAATATACCCGAGAGACATCCTTACGTAATGATGAAGGAACAACTTATCGCCCTGATGTTTTGGTACATCTGCCCGATAAGCGTGATTTGATTATTGATGCAAAAACCTCACTCAATGCGTATGAAAAGTTTATTAACTCCGATGATGTGGTTAGTAAAGAGATTTTTTTAAATGAACACATCAAAGCACTTCGGGTACACATTAAAGGGTTGTCCAATAAAAATTATGAGAAGCTTTTAGGGATTAATACGTTAGATTTTATTTTTATGTTTGTTCCAATTGAAGGGGCATTGGGTGTAGCCTTAGAGCAGGATGGTGGTTTATATGATGATGCCTTTAACAATCAGATATTGTTGGTCGGTCCTACCACATTGTTGATTGCCATGCGTGCCATAGAGAATGTTTGGAAATATGAAAAGCAGACACAAAATGCCAAAGAGATAGCTCTAAGAGCTGGAGCGTTGTATGATAAATTTGTCAGTTTTTCGGATGATATGGTGAAGATGTCAAAACAGTTTGACACCCTGCAACACAGTTTTGAGTCAGCGAAACGACGTTTGAGCGAAGGGAAGGGAAACATTATTCGTCAAGTTGAACAGCTTAAAGAGATGGGTGCTAAAACCAGTAAAAAAATTCCCCAAGAGATTACAGGAGAGACACTTAACTAACCATTTTTATGGGTCTGATGGGTTTTAATACTTTATAATCTATTAATTGTTGATTGTCTTGAATATACTCAAATGCCAACTCGTTCATGACAAAACTGGCAAGGCTGTAGCGAAGTTTAATTTTATAATTTTCAAAAATTTGATGTTCTGTAATCAAATCAAACGCTTGGGCTTTAAAGTCCAATAGTGCCTCTTCATCAATATCAACCTGATCGGTTTTACACTTAATTAAAATAATTTCTTGATCTTTTTTGATAACCAAATCAATAGGATTTTCTTCAACACGCTCTTTTTGACTTGGTGTCCAAACCGTATAACCTTTATTGCGATAATGTTCGGTTACAAAGTCTCGATAAGAGAGGTCATCTTCTTCGTTATTTAAAAAGTTTGAAATGGATGTATTAAATGTACTGTTTTCATCGAAATTTGGTTTCCATTTATTGAACATATCACTAACAATTCTACTTAAACTAGACATGAAAAATCCTTTTATTTATAATTTATTCAGTTTCTTCTTTGAAATAGATTAAAAAATAATTTAATTAATCAAAGTAATAAAATAATAAATATTTCTTTAACATATTTAAATTGTATTGATTGTTTTTATAATAAAAAAAATTAATAAAATTCAAATATCTATCTGTTATTTTATTGAAAATGCTTTTCGTTTCTAAAAGCAACAACTAAAAGTAAATTACGCTTACTTAAATGGTTTTATCATTTTTCATTGTCCTTTTTATGATAAACTGATTTTTATAGGTAATGAAAAAAATGAGAAAATAAGGAAAAAAATGTCAAAAAAACTATTTACCCCGAAAAAAGAGAAATTTAAAAATCCACTGATAAAAAACATGTGCGAATACCAAGAATTGGTAGAAGAGTTTGAAAAAGATTACGAGGGAACATGGGCAAAATTTGCCAATGAGAAGATAGATTGGTTTAAACCGTACAGACAAGTTTTAGATGAGAGTAATGCACCATTTTATAAATGGTTTAGTGGTGGAGAGATGAACGTCGCACACCAATGTGTAGACAGACATTTAGAGACCAAAAAGAATAAAGCAGCCATTATCTTTGAAGGAGATAACGGGGATAAAAGAATCTTAACGTATCGTGAATTGGCGTATGAAGTAAATAAAACCGCCAATATGTTTAAGAACCAATTTGGTATTAAAAAAGGGGACAGAGTTGTTGTCTATATGCCAATGATTCCAGAAGCAGCCATAACCATGTTGGCATGTGCCAAAATAGGAGCAATTCACTCGATTGTGTTTGGAGGATTTAGTGCTGAAGCCCTAAGAGATAGAATTATAGATGCAGAGGCGAAATTGGTGGTAACCGCAGATGGAGCATTCAGAAAAGGTAGCCCGTATATGCTTAAACCCGTAGTGGATAAAGCATTGGAATCAGGGTGTGAATGTGTGGAGAAAGTCTGTATTGTTGAGCGAAATGGTGAAGAGATTCATTGGGAAGCAGGAAGAGATTACAGTTATAACGAATTGATTAAAAATGAATCGTCTGTCTGTGAAGCAGAACCAATGGAGAGTGAAGATCCACTCTTTTTACTCTATACAAGTGGAAGTACAGGAAAACCAAAAGGAGTACAACACAGCAGTGCAGGATACATTCTTTGGGCTCAAATGACCATGGAGTGGGTATTTGACCTTCAAGAGAACGATACCTATTGGTGTACGGCTGATATTGGTTGGATTACAGGACATACTTATATTGTTTATGGACCATTGGCAACAGGGGCGACCACGGTAATGTTTGAAGGGGTACCAACCTTCCCTGATGCAGGACGATGTTGGAAAATGGTTGAAGAGTATCAAATTAACCAATTCTATACCGCACCAACCGCGATCAGATTATTGCATAAAATGGGTGAAAATGAACCTGATAAATATGACCTAACCTCACTTAGAATTTTGGGAACCGTTGGTGAACCGATTGACCCACCAGCATGGAAATGGTATTATGAAAAAATTGGTGGAAGCAACTGTTCAATCGTAGATACCTATTGGCAAACAGAGACAGGTGGTCATGTGGTCTCTCCATTACCAGCAGCCACCCCAATTAAACCAGCGTGTGCCACGTTCCCATTACCAGGAATTATGGCAGAAGTTATTGAAGCAGATGGAACACCAACCGAGATTGGAGAAAAAGGATTGCTCTGTATTACCAAACCATGGCCAAGTATGATACGAAACATTTGGAAAGACCCAGAAAGATTTGTAAAATCTTATTTTGGAGATTGTAAAAAAGAGGGGCAACCTGTTTATTTTTCTGGCGATGGTGCGATGATGGATGAAGAGGGATACATTACCATTACAGGAAGAACCGATGATGTTATCAACGTTTCAGGTCATAGAATGGGAACCGCAGAAGTAGAAGCAGCGATTAAAAAACACAGCAATGTTGCAGCCGTTGCAGTTGTGGGTAAACCACATGAGATAAAAGGTGAAGGTATCTTTGCTTATATTGTTCTTAAGTCTGTACCCATGGAACATAATGATGATGTAGCAGATGAGTTTGCGATGATGAAAGAGATTAATGGCATTATCAAAGAGGAGATTGGTGCGATTGCCCTTTGTGATGAGATGGCGTTTGTACCTGACTTACCAAAAACCCGTTCTGGCAAGATTATGCGACGTATTTTACGTAGTTTGGTTAAGGGTGAGAAGATTACTCAAGATACTTCTACTCTTGAAGACCCGAGCATTGTTGGGATAATTGAACGAATTGTTAATAAGTAATCATTAGTTTGAAAGTGTAATGTAAAATTTACACTTTCATTTTAGTCCATTATTTCAGATATTTTTATTCTTTTTTCTTGATAAAGGCTAAAAATATCTCAAATTGTTTTTTTTCCCAATACTACTCTTTGTCATTCATTTTAAAAACGCTATAATGTCGGTTAAATCCGAAGCCGTTCGGACAAAAATTAGGTTTTATGATGAAAAAATTATTTATATTTTATATTTTATTTTTGGGATTGCAACTACACGCAGATTTTGTAGATATTAATGCAGACCATTTTTATGCCAATGACATTCAGAAAGTTGCGTTTTTTGAAGGTAATGCACGTATTAAGCAAGATGCCAATGAGTTTAATGCTTCTAAAGTGAAAGTTTTATTTGATGAGCAAAAAAAAGCAATTCAATATGAAGCAGAAGGTTTGGTTCGTTTTAATTTGGTGGAGCATAAGATTCATTATCAAGGTAAAGCCAATAAGGTAGTTTATACACCGTTGGGTTCATTGTATCTTTTTTATGGCGATGTGGTACTTCAAGATTTCACCAATAATAGAAAAATTGTAGCCCAAACCATTTCGTTGGATCTTAAAACAGGTTTAGCAGATATTAAAGGTGACAGTAAACAACCTGTACATTTTAGATTTGAGATAGAGGATAGAAAGTAATGATACCAAGAGTAGTAGAAGCGGACTTTATGCAGTCGGCACAAGCACTAGGAGATAGTGTAGCAGATACAGTGAGTGAGGTTGTTTTTTTAGGACGCTCCAATGTCGGAAAAAGTTCAAGTATTAATGGACTTACTTTACGAAAAAATTTAGCAAAAAGTTCAGCAACCCCAGGGAAGACACAACTGATTAATTTTTTTGATGTGCGTTATATTTATGATGAGCAAGATTGGAGAGTTCGTTTTGTGGATTTACCAGGGTTTGGATATGCTAAAGTCTCCAAAGATTTAAAAGGAGCATGGCAAAAAAACTTGGTGGAGTTTATTAAACATCGTGTTTCTATTCGTGTTTTTATTCATCTACGAGATGCACGACATCCATACGCAGAAATAGATGAAGATGTAAATACGTATGTCAAAGAGTTTATTCGTAAAGATCAGCTCTATTTGGATGTTTTTACAAAAATAGACAAGCTCAATCAAAAAGAGAAATCAGCCCTTAAAAAAGCATTTCCAGGGTGTATTACCATTAGTAATTCTAAGCGAATTGGTTACGATAGAATTCATCAGAAAATTTTTGAACATATCTTTGGGATAACAGAATGGTCCAATTAGTTAAAGCAAATCTATTAGACATTACCGCCATGCAAGCGTTGGTGGTTCAAGAGATTAAAGATGGAATCATTTTAGAACGCAGTGATGATGAAGTTTCTACCAATATTCGCTCTTATGTTTTGGCAAAAGATGGTGATAAAGTTGTCGGTTATGGGGCTTTACATATTCACTCTCCAAGATTGGCAGAGATTCGTAGTTTGATTGTTTCTTCAGAGTATCGAGGACAAAATATTGGCAAAAGAATCGTTGAGTTTACTTTAGAAGAAGCCAAATGTTTATCGGTAAGTGAAGAGGTTTTGGTATTGACTTATCTACCTAATTTTTTTAAAAAATTGGGTTTTATAGAGATACCTAAAGAGAGCATACCAGAACATAAAATTTGGACAGATTGTATTAAGTGTATTCATTTTCCTGTTTGTAATGAAGTCTCTTTGGTGTATAAATTAGGATGAAAATGTATCAAAAAGAGCAAAAAAAATTAAGTTTTTTACAATGGACAAGTTTGGTTTCTTTGGTGGCATTTTATCCTATTTTGGTCTCTATTTATACCATGTTGCCTCCACTGATTGGTTTGGTTGGGTATATCGTTGTGACCAATATGGATAAAAATAGAATCTATGCTCTAGCTGGTATGCTCTATTTGGTTAATTTGGATTTAAATTTAACCCTTCCTCTTTTGTTGTCTGTTTTTATGGTGGTTATGGTTCAGGTATTCATTTATCCCCGTTTAAAGCGTTTGATATACTGTCAGGTGTGTCTGTTTCTTATTTTAATTGTCGTTATTGATTTTTTATACTATTTTTCTTTGTTTATTTATGACTTTATATTTAACAGTTCGACCATTATTGCGGATGTGATGTTGATTTTTTACATTGTTGTTGATGTTATGATTGGGGTATTGTTGTGAGATTCACCATTGTTATTGTTGTTTTTACGCTGTTTTGGATTATGCTGATTTCTCGAATTTATGAAATAAGTATTCAATCTAATGAGGCTTATGAAGCGTTGGCACAAATAAATGTGGAGAGAAAATATTACATTAAGCCAGTTCGTGGTGAAATTTTAGATAGACATCATAAACTTTTAGCTGTCAATGACATTGGATTTTCTATAAAATTGGCACCCCATTTAAATGGAAAAAATAGTGATAATCTCGAAAAAACCATTGATATTATTGTCAAAGAGTTTCCTGATTTAAACAAAACAAAACTTTTGAATACCTATAATAAAAAGAACTCAGCATACAACCATCGATTTATTCCTATTGTAGATTTTATTAGTTATGACCACATGATTGGTGCTTATCCAAAATTGACCATTAATAAGTTTTTAAAAATAGAATCTGAGACCAAGCGACAATATCCATCGGGAAGTATGGCAACACATATTGTGGGTTATGTTGGGCGTTCCAATAAAGACGATAATGAAAAAGATGAAGTGGTTGCTAGAGTAGGCGTGGTAGGGCGTACAGGTTTAGAACAACAATACAATGACGTATTGCAAGGTAAATTGGGCTACAGATTGGTTAAAGTGAGTGCGACCAATAAAGAGGTTGCTCAAATTGAAAAAAAAGAACCATTAGAGGATCAAAATCTTATTTTAACCATTGATTTGGATTTACAACAGAAGATTAATGAACTTTTTGTAGGTCAATCAGGTGTGGCAGTTGTTATGCATGTCAATGGGGATATATTGGCTGCGGTGAGTTATCCCTCTTATGATCCCAATCTTTTTGTGGGAGGAATCTCTTCAAAAGATTGGAAAGCTTTGATTGATGATTTTAATCACCCATTTACCAATAAAATTGTTTCAGGGGTTTATCCTCCTGGGTCAACCATTAAAATGGGAATGGCTTTGGCATTTGATCGTTCGGGTAGATCTTCTTTGGATCAGAGTGAATACTGTAAAGGGTACATTACCATTGGTAAAAATAAACACAAATTTAGATGTTGGTCAAAGTATGGACATGGAACGGTTGATTTGCGTAAAGCCATTCGTGAAAGTTGTGATGTCTATTTTTATAGTAAAAGTTTACAAGCAGGTATTGGTGCCATGTCAGAGGGGTTGAATCTTTTAGGCTTAGGGGTCAAGACAGGTGTGGATTTACCAGGTGAAAAAGCAGGAGTTATACCCAATAAAGAGTGGAAAATGAAGAGATATAAACAGTCATGGTACAGGGGAGAGACGGTTATTGCTTCGATTGGACAAGGGTATGACTTGGTAACTCCCTTGCAAATGGCAAGATATACGGCATTTTTAGCAACCAAAAAGTTACCAACTCCTCATTTTGCACATCAGATAGCAGAAAAAATAGTTGAACCGACCTATCAAACATTTGAGGTCAATAACCACCACTTAGACACCATTCGTTTAGGAATGTATGATGTTTGTAATACCCCAAGAGGAACTGCTACTGCTACCATGTCGAGACTTCCAATTGTTGTGGCAGGTAAAACAGGAACTTCGCAAGTTGTGTCAATTCCCCAAGGTGAAAAGAGAAGAATGTTGGAGTCACAATTGGATTACTACAGCCGTTCTCATGCATGGCTTACAACTTATGCACCCTTTAAAGATCCTAAATATGTGGTCACAGTGTTGGTAGAACATGGAGGACATGGTGGATCAACAGCAGGACCTATTGCAGCCGAAATTTATAAGTGGATGGCAAAACATGGTTATTTTGATGAAGCGTTGGATGAAAAAAAATAGAAGTAAGGGTCTATTAAGTTTATTCTTCTTATTTATATTTTCGGGTTGTGCCTCTAAAATGCCTGTAACATGGGAAGCCAGAGTTCTAAACCATCAGCCAAATGAGGTTGACTTGGTCTATAATGAGTATGGCAATAACGCCAATAAAACCCTACTTTTTTTACATGGTTTTGGTGAAAGTCGCTACACATGGCGTTTTATTGTGGGTGAATTATCCAAAAAATATCATATTGTCATTGTCGATTTAAAAGGATTTGGCGAATCACCTAAAAATGAAGATGATTCATACTCGGTTTATGACCATGCCCATATTATCAATGGCTTTATTATTAAACATCATTTAAACAATCTTACCATTGTTGGACGCTCTTTTGGTGGAGGCATTGCTTTGGTTTTGGCATTGATGCAAGAGGAGAATCTGTTACAAAAAAAGAGAATAGAGGGGCTTATTCTTATCGATTCCATGTCTTATCAACAGCAACTTCCCTCTATGCTTAGAACGCTTAATCAACCCATTATTGGCTATTTGGGAATTCATTTATTGAGTAATGAATGGATGGCAAAAGAAGCCTACCGTTATGCCTTTACCAATGACAGTTTAATTTCCAAAGATAGCGTTGATTATTCTGTTAAAATGCTCTCTTTACCCAATGCAAAATATGCCTATTTACAAACGGTTAATACCCTTATTCCTGATGACATAGCTACGATGGAAAAAAAATACAGTACCATTACTCTGCCTACATTATTGTTATGGGGTAGAGATGATGTCTCCATTCGACTCGATAAAGCCTACCGACTACACCGAGCGTTACCCCACAACAAACTCATTATCTTAAGAGGTGTAGGACATATGCCACAAGAAGAAGTACCCTTAAAAGTAATTAAGGCTATTGATGATTTTATGGAAACAAGTCTCAAGTAAGGAGAAAAATTTTTAAAAGGTAAACCATGCTAGAAACCCTAAAAACCCTAGAACTAACCC
>DYMW01000030.1 GCA_020721385.1 Sulfurovum sp.
TAAACCGATACCCCAACGTTTCAAGTTGGAGTCGTAAACTCTCTTGTACTTCTCCTTGAAACTCCAAGCTATTCTCTTTTATTGTTCCACCTGTTCCTAACTTCTTTTTAACCGTTTTTAAAAGCTCTTTTAAATCATTATCGGTTAGATAAAAGGGTTTGACAATGGTCACGACTTTTCCTCTGCGTTTCTCTTTGGCAAAGTGGAGTTGATGTTTTTCTGGGGTTTTGATTTCACTGGTTATTTTTTTGACGGGTTTCTCTTTGTTGTCTGATGCCCATGCATCGTTAAAGTTGGCACCCATTTCAAACAGATTTTTTTTCATTATTGACCTTTTAATATTTTTTTAATGGCTTCAGAACAGACGGTTAATCCAAAAGCTCCTGTAACGGCTACACAAGAACCTTTTTCTTTACATTTGTCCTCTTCAGGGGAGAATACTACGGTAAAGTTTCTATCAAATTTGGCTTTTTTGAGTTCATTACGTATTTTTCGTGCCAACGCATCGCCAGAGGTTTTCCAAATGGAAGCGACTTGGATTTGTGAGGCATCAAAACGTTTGGCTGAACCCGTGGACATAATGAGTTTTTTATAGACTTTTTTTGCCAATTCTATTTTTACTTTGGTGGTATCGGCTGCATCAATAACAACATCATAGGGTTCAAAATCAAAACGTTCTACCCATGCCATGTCCATCTGTTGATGAATGGTTGTTACTGTAGGGTAAAGTTGTTGTAGCGTTTGGGTTTTGAGTTCACCTACAGCCTCAGAGCCTATTTGACGGTTTTGGTTGGTTATATCGTAGGTATCATAATCTAAAATAGTAATGTTAGAAACACCTGAACGCCATAAGCAGTCAAGGGCATAAGAGCCTACACCACCCACACCCAATATTAGAATTTTTGCTTGTTGAATCTTTTTAAAATCCTCTTTACCAAAGAGCATTTTGCAACGCTCAAATCTTAAATCCATGATTCTAACGCTTTAATATCATCATAAGAGGTCATATCTAAATGCACAGGAGTAATGGAGACATAGCCTTGATTCACCGCTTCAAAGTCGGTTATATGACCTTTGGTATCCATCCATTCTAAGTTGGGCAAACCTATCCAATAATACTCAAGACCACGTGGATTGTGGTGAACTTCTGCATCATTACCATAAATTCTGTTTCCTGCACGGGTAATTTTAAATCCTTTACACGCACTGCTTGGAATTGGGGGAATATTAATATTTAAAAATTTTCGTTTAGGTAGAGGAAATTCATGGTCAAAAATTTTTTTTACCAAAGTGTAGATGGTCTCTTGTGCTAAGGTGTATCCCAATCTGTCGATGTTTTCGCAATGTGTCTTACAAACTTGTGAAATGGCAATGGCAGGAATGCCTTGGAGTACCGCTTCCATTGCAGCAGAGGCAGTTCCTGAATAGGTAATGTCTTCGCCCATGTTGGCACCTTTATTGATGCCTGATATGACAATGTCAGGTTTATAGTGAGAATCATAAAGTTTATGCAGTGCTAAAAAGACACAATCGGTAGGCGTTCCATCGTCTAGTTTAAAGAAACCTTTTTCTAACTCTACAAAACGTAAGGGTTTGGTAAGCGTTAAAGAGTGTCCACAAGCAGACTTTTCTAAGGTTGGTGCAACCGTGGTTATTTCACCCAAAGGTTTGAGTGCCTCAATAAGGGCTAAAAGAGCTGGTGAGTCGAATCCGTCGTCGTTGGTTATCAATATTTTTTTCATTTTGTATGGTATAATATTCCCAATTAAAACCATATTGGTAAAAGGGAGAAACGTGGAAAAAGAACCAATGTTGCAAACAACATTTAGTAGATTGTCAACCGAGTTAGAATATCTTAAAACAGTTGAGCGAGGTTTGATTGCTAAGGCGATTGATGAAGCAAGAGAGTTGGGGGATTTAAAAGAGAATGCTGAGTACCATTCTGCCAAAGACAAACAAGGATTGATGGAATCAAGAATTTTTGATTTAACCGATTTGGTCAGTCGTGCACATGTCATAGACCCTTCAAAATTGGCACACGTCAGAGTGAGTTTTGGTTCAACCGTAGAGTTGGTGGATCAAGAAGATGATTCAGAAGTAACCTATACAATTGTAGGTTCACAAGAGTCTGATCCTGAAAGAGGATTAATCTCTATTGCTTCACCCATGGCTAGAGTATTGTTGGGAAAAGAGGAGGGTGACGAGGTCGAAGTCATTCTTCCTAATGGCAGAAAATCTTTTGATATTGAATCAATTTCTTATGTGGAGATAGTGATTAAATGATACGGGTAGGTGTTGTGGGAGCCAGTGGATACACAGGCTTGGAGTTGGTTAAAATGTTGATGGTGCATCCAGAGTTCCAGTTGAAATATTTGGCAACCACCACAGGTGATAGCATGATTGAAGTGTTGCACCCTTCTTTGCTGGATGTCATTACCTATCCTGTCGAAAAAGCAAGTGTCGAAGCAGTCGTTGAACATTGTGATTTGGTTTTTTTAGCCTTGCCTCATAAAGCTTCTATGGGTTTTGCTAAAGGGTTGATTGCACAAGGTGTTAAAGTGGTTGACCTCTCTGCTGATTATCGTTTGGATTTAGAGACGTATGAAGAGCATTACTGTGAACACGAAGACAAAGAGCATTTGAATGAATCGGTTTATGCGTTAATTGAGTATTATCGTGAAGCGTTAAAAACAACCAATTTAGCAGCAGGTCCTGGGTGTTATCCTACGGCGACGCTTTTGGGAATTTTGCCATTTATTCCATATCTTGACACTTCTGCTCCACTGTTTGTAGATGCCAAATCGGGTGTGAGTGGAGCAGGAAAGAAGCTTTCTGAAACCACCCATTTTGTAACGATTAATGACAATATTTTTGCGTATAATCCTCTCAAACATCGTCATGCCCCTGAAATTGCCCAAAAGATAGAAAAGATTCATGGTGTAAAAATGAATGTGAATTTTGTACCGCATCTTATTCCTGCTACACGGGGTGAGTTGGTTTCGGTTTATGCGACACTTAAAGAAGATATTGACCCACTAGAGATTTTAAAAAAACATTATGAAAATGATGCATTCATTCGTATTCGTGAAAATCCTGTAGATATTAAAAGTACAGCAGGAACCCATTTTTGTGATATTTTTGCAATGAAAAATGGCAATGCACTTTTTGTAAACTCGGCGATTGATAATTTGTTACGGGGTGCGAGTTCACAAGCTTTGGTTGCTGCCAATTTAATGTGTGGCTTTAGCGAAGGAATGGGCATTCCTACCATTGCTTATGTCCCGTAGTAAGTAAAGAGGAGCAGAGAAGAGAGTATTAATCCTCTTCTTCTCTGGGTTTGTATCCATCATTGGGTAGTTTAATAATGAAGGTTGTTTTTTTATTTAAAATACTAATAACTTCAATGGTTCCATGTACTTTTTCAATGAGTTGTTTACTCATATAGAGTCCTAATCCTGTTCCCTTTGATTGGTGTTTGGTGGTAAAGTATGGCTCAAATATTTTTTTTAGAATAGGTTTAGCAATTCCACCCGCATTGTCTCGTACCGCAATAATCAGTTCGTTGTTTTCATGATATACGCGAATATAAATGAGTCCATCTTTGATTTCTCGCTCTTCAAAAGCATCTCTTGCATTATTGATGAGGTTCATAATGACATGTTTAAAATCATTTTCAAACCCTTTATATTTGATGTCTTCTGGACAATCTAGTTCAATATTGATTTCAGAACGTAGAAGGGTTTCATGAATCAGCCCAATGGTGGATTGAATTGCTTTTTTGATGTTGAAGGTTTGTGCCAAATCAGATTTATCAACAAAGCGTCTAAAATCTTCAATGGTATTAGAGAGAAATTGTACCGAGTTGTTGATTTTTCCTGCCAATTCTTCAATATTAATTTCATTGCTTCTACCTAATCGAGCTTTAATCATCGTATCATTGATAATCCAAGAAACTGTATTGAGCGGTTGTCTCCATTGGTGGGCAATGTTTTCAAGAATTTCTCCCATGGAAGCGAGTCGTGATTGTTGATTGAGCATGGCACTTTGACGTTTCTCTTTACGAACCGCAGCATCAATTTTGGCTTGTAGCTCTTGGTTGAGTTTTTCAAGCTGTTTGGTACGTTGGTTAACAATATTTTCAAGGTTTTCTGTTAAAAGGTTTAGTTCATTGGCAGTTTTATGCATAATAGAATAGAGATTTTTATTGGCAACTTCAAAAGGAGTAATGTTCCCTGCCGTATACTCTTTTAAACTGATGTAATTGTTGCTTGACTCGGAAATAGCAGCAATAATAAAGGTATGATTATGATAAGTATTGGGGTGATTTACAGCATTAAAATACTCTTGTGAAGTATTGTACCCAAAGACATGATTGTTACTTTCAATGTTGGAGATATAGTGTAAAATTGGAATCCTAAATCCATACTCATAAGAGAGACAAGCACCTATCCAAAGTGCTTGAGCAGGTGTTTTTGATAAAAAATTATAAATCTCTTGGGTTCGGTTCATCATATCATTATAGTTACCAATAGAGAGTTGAACCACATCATCTTCTTGGAGTGGTTGTGCTATTTGAAGACTTTGATCAATGAGGTCACTTTTGAGAATATGTGCGGCATAAGAGATGTTGTTTTTGGTAATATAGAGAGGAACTTGGGCAAATACAGAGGGGTCATTATCAATATTTGGGAAGTATTTTCTGTAAATATCCAAAGCAGGACTCTGTTCTATGGTAATAACAGCACTTTTTTTGGTTTTGGTGATTTTTTTCTTTTTACTAATGGGCTTCCAGTCAAAGGCTTGAAAGAGTTCAACATTGAGATTTTCACCATGCATAAAAATCAAGATAACCGCATTTTCATAAATTTTATCTCCATGAAATATAAAGGTTGTATCAAGATTTTGTTCTTTATTGGTAGCACCACCTCCAAATATTTTGAGGTGTCCAAATGCCTGACCTAAGTTATTAATGAAAGTAGAAGTATTACACGTATTGTAACTTGTAAGAATTTGCAATGCTTTGGTATCGGGTTGCAGATAGGTCTCAATCAAAGTAATATCAGGCTCTTCAAGTTCTGTTTTTCCTTTGATGTAATTTTGATTTAAATCAAGTACCAAAGAGGAGAGCGAACTGCTTTCAAATTTGATAAAAGAGATAATAGGTTGTGTGGTATTTAAATCGGATATTCTATGGTTTTTAAAAGAGGCAAAGCTTTGCATTCCGACAATGGTAGCATCAGGAAAACTAAGTTTTATTTTTTTCAGTACCCCTATCAATCGTTCTTTATCAATTCCTGGATAGTTAATCTCTATTAATAATTTTTTATTGTTTGCAATTTCATGTTCTCTTGTCCATACCATTAAGGAATCATGATTGTCATAATAGTATATGAGTTGTTTCAAAATATTCACCTCCCTTTTTTATTTAATTCTTGTTTATTTAAAAATTTTAGAACCAACACGTACAAGGTTGGAACCACATTGAATGGCCAATTCATAATCGTTACTCATGCCCATGGAACAGATTTTTGCACCATGTTGTTTGAGACTTTCATAAATCTTATAGGTAGATTCAAATGAGTTTTGAATAACTTTTCTATCTTCACTCAATGCACCGATACTCATCACCCCTTTAAGATTGATGTTGGGACATTCTTGTTGAATTTGAGCATAAATATCCAAAGCTTCATCACTGCTTACGCCTGATTTACTTGCTTCATTAGCAGAGTTGATTTGAAGTAAGGCATTCATGCTTTGGTTTTTTTCTGCCAAACGTTGGTTGAGTGCAAGAGCCAATTTCAAAGAGTCCAATGATTGAAACAGAGCAGGGCGTAATTCAATCAGTTTGTTAATCTTGTTGCTTTGTAGTGTGCCTATCATGTGCCACTCTAAAGGTAATGCTTCTAAATGGTGCATACGTTCTTCAAGTTGTTGTACCTGATTCTCTCCAAAAGCACGTTGTCCAAGTGCATAGAGGGTTTTAATATTTTCTTCATCACTGTATTTTCCTACGGCTACCAGTTTGACGATATGGTGTTCATTAACGTGTATCCGTGCTTGTTCAATATTCCAAATTACTTCATCTAAATTTTTATTTAATTGTTGTTTCATTTTTTATCCTAATAGTCTATGTATATCATTGTACAATCCTACCAACATTAAGCTGAGTAAAATAGCCCATCCCATTAAGGTTAGTTTTAACATCACCTCTTCATTGGGTGCTTTTTTGGTTATCATCTCATAAAGGTTAAAGAGTACATGTCCACCATCAAGTGCAGGGATAGGCAATAGATTGATGACTCCTAAATTGACAGAAATGAGTGCTGTAAAAAAGAGTAGAGCAACCATACCCATATTGGCAACTTTGGCTGTGGTATCAACAATACCCACCACACCACTAAGATTTTCCAAAGGAATCAGACCTATAACCAATTTTTGAACACTTTTAAAAATATATAATGATGCTTTTTGAGTCTGCTCATAGGCATAATTAATGCCATCACTTAAACCATAATGTATTGTACCAATGGCATTGATATCAGGGCTTATTCCTATAAGGTATCTTTTTTCTATTTCACCAAAATTGTTTGGCACATCAAGCAGTTTAGGGGTAATGGTAAAATCTATAAGATTGTTGTCTCGTAGAACAGTGAGGGAAATTGGGGTAGTTTGTGCTTGAATTTTTTCTCCTACCTCTTCCCAATATAAAATGGGTTGACCATTAATATTACGAATGGTATCGCCAACTCTTACTCCTGCTTCGTAAGCTGGTTGGCTCATATTAATATCGCCAACAGTTGAAAGCAATTTGGGTACACCAATAGCAGTAATGCTCAGATAGAGTAAAAAAGCAAGGAAAAAATTGGCAAAAGGTCCCGCCAAAGAGATAACAATACGTTGCCAAGGAGCTTTAGCGTTGTAGCTGTCATCCTCAAAACTTTTTTTACTTGGGTCACTGTCATCTTGACCCTTCATTCGAATGTATCCACCTAATGGAATGGTGGAAATACTCCACTGGGTTTGTCCTATTTGTTTGGTTAAAATGCGTTTTCCAAAACCGATACTGAAAACTTCAACGTGTATTTTGAAAAAACGTGCGGCAATAAAGTGTCCTAGTTCATGAAAAAATATTAGCAATGAAAATATGACTAAGGCAATAAAAATTCCCATAAAAATCCTAAAAGTTTTTAGAAGTATTATACCAACCTATTGATTAAAGGGTAGCTCAAAAAAATTATATAAAAAATAAATTAATATGATAAAATATAAAATTAGATAATGGAGCTTAAAAAGGAGATTTCATGGAGGAAAAAGAGATTATAAACTTTGATGGATTAATTAAAAATCAGGATAATCAAAAAAGCAACAGCAAACAGGCAGAAGAGTTACTTGAAACCTCACAAATATTGATTGCTCAAACCAAAAATGAAGCCAATAGATTTAAAATGGGTTTAATTGAAGCTGTACAAAATTTTGAAAGAATCAAAGGTAACTTTTTAAATATCACCTTAAGAAAGAGTAAAGAGTTGTTAAAGCAGGTGGGATTTGTTCCATCAGTAGAAGAGGGTGTGAATGACGCATTTGAGTTACAATTGAGTCATCAAACCAATGATGGAAATTTATTAAACATTACGAAGATGTATTCAGGACATTTTACAGGTGTGGTATTGGGAATTTTCTTTGGAATATTAACCATTTTGGCATGGATATTTTTTACTTTTACCAAATTTAATATTCCTCTGGATGAAACCATTGTTACCAATTATAGAAGTTATGGTGAAACAGTTTTAACATGGTTGGGTGGGGGTATTACAGGGGCAACAGGTAATCCAATTTTTGGTATGGTCATTATTCTTTTATCGGCTGTAATGGTAGGATGGATGGTCTATTCCATACGTATTGCTTTGAAATCGACACAAAATTTGCGAACAGCAAAAGAGATGTATCTTCAAGCAAATGCTTATGCTCGGAGTCAAAAAAATGCCCAAGAGGATATTATCCAGATTGAGAGTCATTTAAAACAGAGCAATGAAGTGATTGAAAATTTAGAAGCAATACTTGAAGAGAAAAATGCTACCTTAAGAAGGGTTATACATATTGAAGGTATTTTACCTGAGAATAATAATTATCATGCAAGTTCTCAAAAAGTAATGAAAGAAGTGGATAGAGTACTTTTATCAATTAATACTCTTTTAAATACTTCAATTACTTCTGAGGGTAAAGTTAATCCTGAATCTCAAAAAGTATTGGGTATTACACAAGCCATCTATGCTGAATATCTTTCAAAGATGTATATTTAATTTTAAATCTTTACCTTTTTGAAAAAGTCTCTTACATATTCATATCCTGAATACAATGTAAGAGCAACCGAAATCCAAAGCAATGCTTCTCCTCCATACCAACCCATTAATAAAAAACCAATCGCAATCATTTGAACCACAGTTTTTATTTTTCCCATCCATGAGGCGGCGATGTCAATGCCTTCTGCAACGGCTGAAACTCTAAGACCTGTAATAAAAAGTTCTCGGGTAAGAATCAAAAAGATAGCCCATGGTGAAGCCTCTTGCATCATCATTAGTCCTAAAAAACCAGCCAAAGTCAGCATTTTATCTGCAAGCGGGTCAAGAATTTTTCCCATGGTGGTAATTTGGTTAAATGTACGTGCAATGTAGCCATCAAAAAAATCAGTCGCACTTGCCAATACAAAAATAAAAGCAGCAGCATAGTTGAGCCACGAAGGGTGTATGCCTTCAAATATACTAGCATCTTGATTGACCAAAAGTACAAACATACTAGGAGCTAAAAGTAGGCGAATAAAGGCTAGGATATTGGGGATGTTTACAATTTTATTGTTTTGCATGAAAGAATGATTCCTTAAAAATATGGGGGAATGTGTAGGGTGTTCATGTATTACACCATTGAGGAAAATATTATTTAGGTGCAATAAATTGCACCCTACAGTTTGGGGACAGATGTTATCTAAACGTTGTTCCACCATCAACAACAATGGTTTGACCTGTAATCCAACTTGCTTCGTCGGTACATAAAAAATAGACTGAACCAGCAATGTCTTCAGGGCTTCCCATTCTGTTAACAGCTGAACGTTTAATGGTTTCGGCTTTAACCTCTTCGTAATTGGTAAAGGCTTTAAGTGCATCGGTATCAATGGGTCCACCCGATACAGCATTCACACGTATCCCCATTTCACCCAACTCAACAGCCGCATAACGACTCATGGCTTCAACGGCTGCTTTGTTGGTTCCATGACCTGCATAGTTATCAATATAGATTAAGTTCCCTGTAGAACTCATGGTAACGATGGCTCCACCACCTACTTTTTCCATACGTTTGGCAGATTCTTGTGAACCAAGTACAAATGCATTGACGGTTGCAGTATAGATGTTGTTAAGACCCCTTGGTTTAAGACGCATGAATTTACCATAACCACCCACAACAGGACGACCATAAATCATTGCATTGCTGATAAAAAAGTCAATTCTATCAAAATCTTTATCAATGGCAAGAAAAAGAGGTTTAAACTCATCTGGTTCTAAAATATTAAGAGGATAGGCTTTGGCTTTGATTCCATAACGATTTTCTAAATCCGTTGCAATTGTATTGGCAACTTCTTCATTTGAATTGTAAGTAAATGCAACATTTACCCCTTGACTTGCAAATTTTTCAGCAATTGCTTTACCAATTCCTTTGGTTGCTCCTGTGATAACAACTGTTTTTCCTTTATTACTCGCCATTTACGCTCCTACTATGGTGTAATTTTTCATAACTTCTTCAATTTTACGCATATTTTTTACACTTGGTAAAACCAAGGGTAATCGATATTCCAAGGTTTCAATCAGACCAGCAATGTACATCGCTGCTTTGATAGGAATAGGATTACTTTCACAAAACATGGCTTTATTGATGTCATACAGTTTATCATTAATGGCTTTGGATGTCTTGAAATCACCACTCAGTGCTGTATGTGCCAACTGTGCTTTCATATCTGGTAACAAATTGGCGGTTACCGAAGTAATTCCTTTACCTCCATTGGCTAAGATTGGGTAGTCTATCGCATCATCACCTGAGAATAGGTAAAGTTCTGGTCTTCTAGCCAAGAGTTCAACGGTTCTCTCTATAGAGCCTGTTGCCTCTTTGATTCCAAAAATATTGGGAACATCATCAAACAGTCTACAAACGGTATTGGCTGAAATATCAACCCCTGTTCGCCCTGGTACATTGTAAAGCATAAACGGAACTTCAACTGATTTTGCAATCGCTTTGTAGTGTTGGTAGAGTCCCTCTTGGCTTGGTTTGTTGTAGTATGGGCTTACTGAAAAAATTGCATCAACTCCACATGATTCAGCATGACGTGCAATATCAATGGCTTCATGAGTTGCATTGCTTCCTGCTCCTGCTAAAACTTTGGTTTGACTTCCCTTGCACACTTCAACCGCTATCTCTATACAGCGTTTATGTTCATCATGGCTTAGTGTGGCACTTTCACCAGTGGTTCCTGCGGGGCAAACAGCATTAATGCCATTATTGATTTGTCGTCTGATTAGTTTTGCATACGTTGCTTCATCCAATGTTCCATTTTTAAATGGGGTAATCAGTGCGGTTGTTGCACCTGTGATTAAATTACTCATTTACTTTTTCCATTATGTTTTTTTAGTATTAATGTTGTAGCGAGGTCATCATTAAAATATTTTTTGGCTATTTTCGTGACCAATTCTGGCGTAATTTTAGCCAAATTCTCTTCATATTCAAGTAAAGGTTTTAAATTTCCTCGCACCAAATATGACCCAAAGAGTGAGTTGACACTTGCCGAGTCTTCCAATGAATAGATAAAATCTGCTGTAGCATTAATTTTTACTTTTTCCAGCTCTTCTTTGGTTACATCACCTGATTTTAATTTTTCTATTTGTATATGAATCTCTTTCTCCAAATCTTCAATGTTGACATCAGGATTTGCAAGTCCCATAAACAAGAAAATACCCTCATCGGTCAGTTCCATATTGTAAGCATAGAGTTGGTTTGCCATCTGTTTTTTATCAATAATCTCTTGGTGTAAACGGCTACTTTTTCCAGAATTTAATATTTCAGAGATGGCTGAGAGAACCACTTGGTCTTCGTGTTCATAGTTGGGAATAGGGTAGGCAATGGCAATGGTGTCTATGGTGTTGTTCTCTTTGGTAATGATTTGTCGTATGCTTCCATCGCGTTTTGGTTCTACGGCATTGAGTTTTGGAATCTCATGTTTGTTTTTAATTTTTCCAAATTTGGCTTCGGTCTCTTTAAAAACTTCGGTCTCATTAATATCCCCTGTAACAATTAAAATGGCATTGTTGGGCTGATAATAGGTTTCATGAAAGGTTCTAATGTCATCAATTGTCCATGTTTGAATGTCGTTCATAAACCCAATCGGCGTCCAGTGATAGGGATGAGCCACATAGTGGGTGTTAAACAATCTAAAGTAAAG
The DNA here is from genome assembly GCA_020721385.1 of Sulfurovum sp. Lineage (GTDB taxonomy): Bacteria > Campylobacterota > Campylobacteria > Campylobacterales > Sulfurovaceae > UBA1140. The sequence goes on from DYMW01000030.1 coordinate 11,480, forward strand.
ATAGCCAATTGGTGGGTTATCGGTACGTACTCGACGCTCTTCGGCAACCACATCACGCTCGACTTGGAACTCTTCATCTTTGAGGTTCAAATTTTCCATCAGTTCAGCAAAAAGTTCTACGGAAGTTGTTAAATTTTGTGAAGATGATTTGATGTAGTAGTGGGTATAGTCAAAAGAGGTTGCTGCGTTGTTTACACCCCCTTTTGATTTAACAATTCTATCAAATTCACCAGCTTCAAGGTTTTTGGTCGATTTAAAGTTGAGATGTTCCAACATGTGGGCAATACCACTTTTTCCCATCACTTCATTACGGCTTCCGACTTTATAAAAAATATCGGTCGTAATAACATTGGAGTTGTTTTTCATGGGAATAGCCACGACTTGTAACCCATTATCGAGTGTTTTGGTATAATATTTAGGCAAAGAATTAGCCATTAAGACTCCTGTCATAAGTAGTAGAGATAGTAGTGTTTTTTTCATTATTTATAATCAGCTCCAATGGCTTCTGATATATGTGTGTATCCATCTTTTTTGAGCAGTTCAATAAGTCCTTCATTAATCTCTTTAATCATTTTAGGACCATTGTAGATAAGCATACTGTAAATCTGTATCAAGGTAGCACCTGCTTTAATGCGTCGGTATGCATCTTCTGCTGTTTCAATTCCACCAACAGAGATAAGTAAGGTCTTACCATAAAGCTCTTTGGCAATGGCTTGAAAAAGTTTAAAGGATTTTTCACGAACCAATGTTCCAGAAATTCCACCAAAATCTTTGGCATGTGGCGTTAATGAGTAGTCAATGGTGGTATTGGTAGCAATAATTCCACTGGCCCCAGCTTCTACGGCAGTTTTGCATAACATAATGGCATCTTGGGCTTCCATATCGGGAGCAATTTTCAAGAAAATAGGTTGGTTGGTTATCTCTTTAGCCATGGTAAACAATGATTTAATAAAAGTCTCATTTTGTAAATCTCTTAATCCTGGTGTATTGGGCGAAGAGATGTTAATCACAATATAATCCCCATAATCTTTAAAGGTATGCAGTAACGTTTCATAATCCTTGAGTGCTTCATCTTCAGGGGTTAATTTGTTTTTACCAATATTGATGCCAATAGGGTAGTCAAAGAAGTAGAGATTATTGAGTTGTTTGATCATATAGTCTGCACCAAAATTGTTGAAACCCATGGCATTTTGAATGGAGCGATCCTCTTTAAGTCTAAAAAGACGAGGTTTGGCATTACCTGCTTGTGGTTTTGGGGTGATGGTTCCTATTTCTGTAAACCCAAATCCAAGAGTTGGCGTGGCAGTAATGTATTCACCATTTTTGTCAAATCCAGCAGCCAATCCAACAGGGTTGGAAAATTTTCGTCCAAAAAGATGTTGTGTCAAGATAGGGTTTTGGACAAAATAGTGATTTTTTAAGAGTTTTAAAAGGCTAGGGGCATACGCAACAGCTTTAAGACCAAAACCAGCAAAATGGTGTGCTGTTTCAGGATTGAATTTAAAGAGAACGTTTTTAACAGTTTCATAAGAAAAAAATGACAATTTCTACTCCAAGTATGTAAATGAGAAGTATTATACTTAATTTCTAATAAAAGTAGTGTAGTGATAAAGTAAGGTCCTTAATGGAGTCGACGGTTAACACTTTACTGGTGGTCATAAATCTATAACCCAAATCAATATCTATTTCATCATTTAAAAAATAGGTGAGACCACCATCCACACCATAAAGATACCCTTTGTCATTTTCATACTGCATGGCACCAAGTGCAAACCCTGCGTAAGGCTTTAAGGGTATGTTTTGAAATAAATTGCTAAAAATTCCACTATCCATTTGCATAATAAGTGATTGTAGGGTTTTTTTATTATCAGTGGCATAGTTGTAACTAATTCCTGTTCGCCACTCATCACTCTGTTTCCCATATTTAATACCATTGGATTGTGTGGATTGGTCAGCATATTTGCTGTAAGCGGTGTGTAGACCTAAAAAAGAATAAACTTTTTCATTATCTTGAGCAGAAGCTTGGTTACTTAAACTCAATACGATGAATAAAAGTATTAAAAAATTCTTCATTCTCATTAAAGTAAACCTTTTTTATTTTTATTTATTTTAAAATTATAGCGATATTTGCTTTGAGAGGAGAATTTTTTTATCATTTATTTATGTTAAATACTCTTAATTTTCGTTTAGTAAAAATAGTGTAATGCCAAGTTAATATCATCTACTTTATCAATGTTGGTCATTTTGGCAGTTTTCATGTAACGATAACCTAAATCTAAATCTATGGAGTTATTGACAATATACGTAAAACCACCATTTAATCCATACATATACCCTTTGTCGGTTATATTATTTTTGTATTGTATCGCACCTACGGAAAAACCAAGGTACGGTTTAAACGCCAAATCTTCAAAGCTATTGGTCAATACTCCTCTGTCCATCTGCATGACAATCGTATGAAATGCACTATTACCATCTTTTGCATAGCTGTAAGAGAGACCTGTTCTCCACATATTGGATTGTGCCCCATATTTGATACCATACGAAGGTGTTTGGACATCTTCATAGTGACTCATAGAAGTTTGAACACCTATAAAAGAGTAAATTTTATCACTTTGCTCGGCATAGGAGGTCATAGTAGCTATCGTTAAAATGAATAATAATCGAATAATTGTTTTCATGGCATAACCTTTCTATATTTTTTATCTTTGTTCAAAGTATAGCATTATTTTCTTTATAATTAAATTTTTATTAAAATAATAAATTAAATATATTTTTGAATTATTCTAAATTGTCTTACAAAATAGAATAATTTTTCACCTAAAGCGATTAAACGTTAAGAATACAAAGAGTGAAACTGCTGAAATAAGAATAATGGAAGCTCCAGATGCAATGTCATATTCATAGGAAAACCATAATCCTGCAAGGGTAAAAATAGAGGAAAAAATACCTGAAAGTATCATCATCATATAGAGTGTATTTGACATTTTTTCAGCAATGTATACAGGTATGGTGAGTAGGGCAATCACCAATATTAACCCCACAACTTTTATGGCAACCACCACAGTCAGAGCAGAGAGAACCAAGATAAGGGTATAGAAAAATCTTACATTAATACCACGTAAATTGGCATATTCACTGTCATAAGAGACGGCTAAAACCTCGCGATACCAAAAAGTGAGTATCAAAACAATCACGGCTAAAAGTCCACCCATAAAGTAGAGGTCATTTTGACTAACGGCTAAAATAGAGCCAAACAAATAGGACATAAAATCGGCATTGTACCCTGGGGTAAGGTCAATCAGTACCACACCAAGTGCCATACCTATTGCCCACATCAGACCAATAAAGGTATCCATGCGTTCACGATGTTTGAGGGTTATCACAGAAATGATTAACGCTGCCGCAATAGCAAAAATAGATGCTCCTAAAAAGATGGGAATGCCCAAAAAGACAGCAACACCAATTCCACCATAGGCAGTATGGGCAATGCCTCCTGCTAAAAAAACCATGCGGTTTACTACGATGAGTGAACCAATAATTCCTGAAGCCAAAGAGACCAAAATTCCAGCAATAAGTGCATTTTGAATAAAGGGAAAGGAGAGTGCTTCAAACATTATTTTACCTCTCTAAATTTATTAAACAGTTCCACTTCACAAAAATGGTTACATTGATTGAGCGTGGTAGTGTTTTGCCCACGCATATCATGATAGGTCAATTTTTTATTAATGTGTACAACCTTATTGGCATATTTCATAATGACCGAAACATCATGGCTAACCACAATAATTGTAATGTAGCTGTTTAACACTTTTAGCAGTTCATAAATCTGTTTTTGTCCATCAACATCAATGCTTGAAGTGGGCTCATCTAAAATTAAAATTTGAGGATGGGCACATAATGCACGGGCAATCATAACCCGTTGTCTCTGTCCTCCTGAGAGTGAACCGATTTTGGCATCAGCAAATTTTTCCATACCTACTTGGGCTAAGGCACCCATGGCACACATTGTCTCTTCTTTTGCATAGCCAAAAAGTGGACGTTTTGTACCAATATGACCCATCAGTACAACTTCAATAACTTTAATGGGAAAATCGGTATTGACATTGGTGTTTTGCGGTACATAACCAATTTTAGAAAGATTTTTTTTAGGCACTTCACCAAAGGTATGAATGGAGCCATCTTTAACCATATTGATACCCAAAATAAGTTTGAGTAGGGTTGATTTTCCACCACCATTAGGACCAATAATGGCTAAAAAATCTTTCTCTTCTACATTAAGGTTGATGTTTTCTAAAATTTTCTGTTTGTCATAGGAAAAAGAGAGGTTTTTTATTTCGATGATAGACATGGTTATTTTTTTTGTGCAATAGCGGTTGCTAGGTTTTTAAGATTTTCTGCCCAATTGGGTGAAAGGGGTGAAGTTTTAATAACTTGAATATGCAAATTTTGAGCAATCAAATTGGCGGATTTGTCCGAAAATTCAGGTTGTGTAAAAATTGCTCGAACATTTTGCTCTTTTGCTTTCTTCATAATTTGTATTAAGGCTTTCATTTTAGGAGATTTTCCTTCTACTTCAATAGAGAGTTGTTGTAAATGATACCGCTGTGCAAAGTAGCCCCAAGCAGGATGAAAGACCATAAAGGTTGTATTTTCTGGGGTATCTTTGAGTATGGTTTTAATCTCATCATCAAGGGCATCCAACTCTTTAAGATAGGTGGTTAAATGTGCTTTGTAGTAGTCGGTGTTGTTGCTGTCAATACCAATGAGTGTCTCATAAATGTTTTGGGCTATCTGTTTAACATTCATTGGATTAACCCAAACATGTGGGTCTTTACTCTCTATGTTCTCTTCTGCATGATGTTCTTCATCGTCATCGTGATGACCTTGCATGGCACTTTTATTAATGTCTCGGGAAATATCGCTGATGATTAAATGTTTGTTTTGATTTTGAAACTTCTCTAACCACACTTTTTCAAACTCTACACCAATAGAAAAATAGAGGTCAGCTTTGGTAATTTCAAGCATTTGTGACGGTTTTGGTTCATAAGTATGGGGAGAATCCCCCGCTTGTACCATCACCGAAGTATGCACTTTGTCACCACCTATTTTGTCTACAAATATTTTTTGAGGTAAAATACTCACAACAATATTGGTTTGGGCAAAAATGAGTGTGCTAAAGAGCAGTAAAAAAAGTAATTTTTTCATGATGTTCCTAATAATTTTAAAAATGGAATCATAGCATAATTCGTGTGAAAGAATTATCTTGTTAAAATCAATCAATCAATTTCAGAGGATAAATATGAAAAAAGTCACCTTACGCGAGTATGCAAAGTTGCATAAATTAAGTTTTTTTAATGTAGTAAAA
>DYMW01000031.1:0-11070 GCA_020721385.1 Sulfurovum sp.
ATCTCTTTTGGATTGTATACATTTTTTTTGGTTGTTTCGCTCATTTAATGTCCATCATATAAGTTTTTTAATATAGATTTTTTAGTGTCGCGATTATATCGTAAAGGTGCTTAATGGGGTTTGGACGAACCGTTATCTTTAATCTCTTCAATACCCTAAAAAAGCTAAAATTCATACCCATAAAAAAAGAGACAAAAAAAAGATGCATACCCTAAAAAGCCACTACCCAACAAAAAGCAACACCACCATCAACCCAATGGAACATTTACCATTTTAGTGACTACAAAGAGGGAATGAAAGAAGAAAAAAACATTTCACAACCCATCATTATAAAGGGTTTTGGAGTACAAATTAACCCTCTCTTCAAGCAACTCTAACACTTCCTAAATAATGACAAACTTATTATTTCACCACCCGATAATGCCCATCAATCGGATAAGAAAAAAGGTCATTATTTTCTCGTGTACCCCAACCAATATTATGAATAATATAAGGCACTCCTTCACTCGTTTGTTTGGAACTCACTATCATAATATGAGGTCTACCACTTACTTTACACGTAACCAAATCACCTGCTAGATAATCTTTTGAATTGTTTGTAACCTTTAGGGAATACCCTTTTCTTTTAAAATAATGTTTAAGATTGGGTACACGTCTATGGTCGATATTACTGTCCGTACCTTTTGCACCCCATATTTTAGGATACGTCAAAAAGGCTTTACGCATATCTTCATGCACCTCTTTTTGTAAATCTATCTTATAACTGTCTCGTAAAGCACGAATAACCACATCGCTACAAACACCTTTAAGTAACGGTATATCCCCATTAGGATAACTTATTTTGGCATAACTAGAAGTATAAATCAGTGTTTTTCCTATCTGTTCTCTGGCTGATTTGACTATAGGTGGAACTTCTTCTTTTTCTACCACTGATTTTTCATAATCACACGCTGTGAAACTGATTAAAAACAGAACAACAAATACTTTTTGCCATGAGATTTTAAGAAATTTAATCATTAATACACCCTTCTTTGCAAGATTTACAATACCCAAACTTTTTGTGGGAGTAAACTCACCACTTCCTAAGTGATTATGATACTATAACTTTCAAAATATGTGTCTCATTGGGTTGAATAACTCTTGAATCTTCTAACGCATTTGCGGTTTCTAAACAGACCATGGTTTCGTAGCTGTTGGATGTCATGTCTGTCATTTGGCTTGATTTTTCACTCCAAGGATTCCATTTTTTTCGCTTAATCCGAACGGTTTTAGGAGCAAAAAGCTCTATGGCTTTGGCAACCATGGGTTCATCAAGAATGGTTCTTTCATCTTTTTCTTTGGCAGACTCAACACCACCATCACTAGGAGCAACGCAAGAATTTTTCATGGGTACTTCCTCTTCTAGCTCTTGTTCTAAGGGTAAACCCAATACTTCCTCTTCTATCATGGAGAGGGGTTCATCTTCTTCCCATCTACTAAATGAAGGTTCTATAATCGGTTGTGGTGCTTCTACTGTGCGGGGTAACTCCTTTGATACGTTCTTGATTTTGGTATCAAAACCAAAAATTTCTTGAACAAACATCCGTATCATGCCCCAATGATTTTTGAGTAATGTTTTCTCTTCATCGTTTGCCGAAGATTCCCATGTTAAAGTGTTGTTGTTGAAAGAAACATACTCAATACTGTTTTTAAAACACTCACCCAAATCGTAATTTCGGTCATACATTTTTACCATTAAACCCTCGAAAAGTTTAACCCCTTCATCGAGTGGCTTTATAATTTTAGAAGGTATCTCAACAGGAGTTTCTACCGCTTTTTCTTTAATCGGTTCAGGTTCAGTAATGATAGGTGTTATCTTCTCTTTTAGTTCAACACCTGACAACTCCATTTCTAAGGAACGTATCATGGCATCAATCTCTTTAATTTGTAACGACTCCATCATTTTAAAAAGGGTTAAAGACAAAACAAATTCCCCATCTGCTCCAATGCTCAACAACGTTTTTGCATCGGCTAAAACCCTAAAAAAACGTTCAATAATCATAGGAGTAATTTTATGTGAACCACTCAAAAGTATCTCTTTAAGATAAAGCATCAACTCATCAATCACCATTTCTGCTTCAAATTCACTGGCTTTATCAATAAATGCCAATATTTTAAGCTCATTTTTCATCAAAACATCCGCAATCAATGCTTCGAGTAATGAAGGCTCAATAATCCCCAACATATTGGTAACCGTTTCAATATTGATAAAATTTTTAGAATACACAATCGCTTGGTCAAGCAGAGTTAACGAATCACGAACACTACCTGCTCCTGAACGGGCAATAATCTCAATGGCATTACTCTCATAAGCGACTCCTTCAAGATTTAAAATATGCTCCAAATGTTTTGCCACCACATTTTGAGGAATTTTACGAAATCTAAAGTGCTGTGTTCGACTCAAGATGGTTGCAGGGAGTTTTAATGGGTCCGTGGTTGCCAAGATAAATTTTACAAATTCGGGTGGCTCTTCCAATGTTTTCAAAAGGGCATTAAATGCCTCTTTGGTCAACATGTGCACCTCATCAATAATGAAGATTTTATACCGAGCGATGGCGGGTTTGTATTTGGTGTGTTCAATGAGTTCACGTATGTCATCTATCTTACGATTCGATGCAGCATCCATCTCAATAATGTCCATGTGTCGTGACTCTAACGCCATTTTACAATGAGAACAAACCCCACAAGGATGGGAAGTTGTCCCTTTTTCACACAACAATGCTTTGGCAAAAATTCGTGCGGTTGAAGTTTTCCCACTCCCTCTTAAACCTGAAAAAAGATACGCATGAGAAAGTCTATCACTCTCTAATGCCAAACTTAATGTTTGGGATACTGCCTCTTGACCAATAAGGTCATCAAAGGTGGCTGGACGATACTTTCTGGCTAATGCTAATGACACTTGACACTCCTTAACTAACTGTCGAATTGTAGTCAAACTTTACTTTTGATATAATTGTTTAAAAAAATTATAAATGGAGCCAGATACAATGAGATGGGAAGACCGAGAACAAAGTAATAACGTAGAAGACCGACGAGGCAACAGCAATAATGGTGGAGGTGGAATGCGTGGTATGCCATCAATGGGTACCATAATGTTTATGTGGCCAATTATTCAACGACTCTTAAGAACCAAATTTGGTTGGGCAATTATTGCCGTAGGAGCGGTGGCATATTTTTCAGGATTTAATCCTCTCTCTTCCATAACAGGAAGTGGACATACAACCACCACCGTTGACCAAAAAGCCGATGACAAACAAGCCAAATTTATCGCTACGGTTTTACATGATACGGAAGCGGTATGGAAAGATATTTTTAAACAATATGGGGCAACCTACAAAGAGCCTAAAATGGTACTTTATCGAGGTGCAACCAAAAGTGGTTGTGGTCAAGCTTCATCTCAAATAGGACCTTTTTACTGTCCTGCAGATGAAAAAGTCTATATTGATTTGGGTTTCTTTGATGAACTTGCTAAAAAACACAACGCTACAGGTGATTTTGCACAAGCCTATGTATTGGCACATGAGATTGGTCACCACATTCAAAATATGGAAGGTACGTTAACCAAAGTACAACAAATGAAACAACAAGCCATAGGTGAAAAGGGGGAGAATCAACTGCAAGTTCGTGTCGAACTTCAAGCTGATTGTTATGCTGGAGTATGGGCAAATCATGCTCAAAAACGTTTTAATATTTTAGAGCAAGGTGATATAGAAGAAGCACTTCGTGCAGCTTCTTCTATTGGAGATGATACGTTACAAAAACAAGCACAAGGATATGTGGTTCCTGATGCTTTTACACACGGTTCATCAGAGCAACGCGTGACTTGGTTTAGAAAAGGTATTCAAAGTGGAGACATTAAAACCTGTAACACAGGATTATAGTCTCCAAAAGGAAAAAATTATATTTTGGATTTAGCGTGATTAATCCAAAGGATAAAGTCACTCGGTTCAAAATACCCTTCAGCTTTTGCCAACTGTTTCATATTCGCACGCATAAAATAAACGGTTGGTGCATACTTTGGTTGTAACCCAAATGAACGTGCTTGTGCATCACCTTTTTTAATTCTAACCCACACAAAATTTTTTAGTGCTTTCTGAACTTGAGCATTGGCAAATGTGGTTTGTTTCATTTTGGTTGTCCATTTCGAACCATCTGCATCCACATAAATCATCAACTGTTTTCCTGTCTGTGAAGCATAATCCATTGCCGATGCAATATCATACATCCAATGTTTACTTTGCGTTTTAGCAACTTCTTTATAAACTTTTTTAGAGCTTTTGAGTCCCAATTTTCGTTTGGTATCATCCACCCACAAGTTAAAATCATCACGACCCAAATAACCAGAAACAGTATTGACAATTTTTAACTTAGGCGAGATAAAGTAGACTGTTGGCGTATAACGGGTATCGGGTAAATAACGATCTGCATCAGGACTTCCTTTATCTACAGTTACTTTAATAAACTCTTGTGTATTGTTACGTACAAGCTGCGTATTGAGTGTTTCTATTTTCATTTTATCACAATAGGCACATACTTCAGATTTCACAACAACCATCACAGGTTTATTGGTACTTCGACCTTTAACCAAAGCACTTTTTAAGTCTCCAGCAATCAATATGAAGGGTAAACAACATACCAGTAAGACAATTTTTTTCATCAATTTCCTTTTTTCTTAATAAACTATAGAAGTGTAATACGTTTATGTTAAAAACATTCTATATTTTTGAATTTATTTTAATTTTTTCATGCAATTTTATTATTAACTAAATAAAAGTGTTGTATCATATTAAAATTAATTACAACAAAGGAAACAATATGAACACAATCCTCCAAAAAATCTTTGCCTTAAGTGCATTTCTAGTAGCTTTTACTCTTTATGGTCAAGCGGACACCACTCTATCTACGAGTAAACAAGTTGATAAAAAAATAGAAAAAATAGAAAAAGAAGCTGATTTACCTAAAATAGAAGTTGAATTGGAAGCGTCAACTGATACTAAAAATCCTAAACTAAAACAAGGTAAAGGATGTGATTTTACAGGATTAGAAGAGATTAAAGGGGAAATATTTAGTGACTATCCAATGGCACAAACTGAAACTTGTGAGAATGGTAACTGTGCAAATTTAGAACCTGCTACAATGTTAAAAGATGACTATAAAGATCTTCCTGATGCTAAGGTAGACCCTTCTTGTAGCAAATAATAAAAATCATATATGGGTCAAGTAAACTCTATTTTACTTGACCCTCTTCTCTTCTAGCCAATCCAAATCTTCTTTTTGATATAATCCCCCTAAAAAATCAGGGCATATAAAATCGTGAACTTTGAAACCTACCCATTTGAAAAACTCAATAACTTATTAGAAAACATCACTCCAAATATGGACTATACAGAACTTAGTCTGACCATTGGTGAACCTCAATTTGATACTCCTAAATTTATCGTAGATGCTTTATGCCATCACGCACCCCTACTTAACAAATATCCTAAAACTTCTGGTGAATCCGTACTGGTAGAGGGAATGCTTACTTACTTAAAAAATCGTTTTAATTTAAAACTGAATACCGAACAAATTATTCCTACCTTTGGAACACGAGAAGTGCTTTTCAACTTCCCACAATTTCTACTTCATGATGTACCAAACCCTATTATGGCATACCCTAATCCATTTTACCAAATTTATGAAGGAGCAGCCAAAGCGAGTCGTGCCGAGGTTATTTACTTAAACTTAACAGCCAAAAATAATTTTCATCCAACCATTGATGAAGAGGCGTTGAGTCGCTGTGATTTGGTGATTATTAACACTCCAAACAATCCAACTGCCTCAACCATGCTTATTGATGAATTAAAAAAATGGGTTAACTTAGCACTTAAACACAACTTTATTTTACTCAATGATGAGTGTTACATTGACCTCTATTTAGAAGAACCTCTCCCGTCTTTGCTTAATGCCAGTATTGAAGTAGGCAATCATGAATTTAAAAACATTGTCGTTATCAACTCCATCTCCAAACGTTCATCTGCACCAGGTTTACGTTCGGGGTTTATTGCAGGTGATGCCAAAATACTCAAAGAATATCTAACCTATAGAACCTATGTAGGGTGTGCCTCTCCTCTTCCATTACAACACGCAGCCGCGGTAGCTTGGAGTGACCAAAATCACGTGGATAGGTTTAGAACAAAATACCGTAGAAACTTTGAACTTGCCAAAGAGATTTTAGGAGTTGAACCACCGTTATCGACCTTTTACATCTGGTTACCTGTTGAAGATGAGATAGCATTTACCATTAAACTCTACCAAAAGTACAATCTAAAAGTGGTTCCTGGTTCATTTTTGGGTCGAGAGGGACAAGGAGAAGGATTTGTAAGACTTGCCCTTGTTTATGAAGAGGATAAAACCAAAGAAGCGTTAGAACGCATTCAAAAAGCGTTAAACCAATCAATTTAATACACGATAAAAAGGAAAAAAATGCAACCTGAAGAGATAAACATCGAAGCGTTAAAAACCAACCAAGAGTTTCAAAACAATCTCAAAAAATTAGAAGAAGAGATGAGAAATGAAAACAGCATTGCCAAGGGGTACCAACTCTTAGATGCCAAACTGTTGCTTGAAGCAGACGAAGATGAGATTAACGATATTTTTACCTTTATTGTTAACACTGCCTTTGATGTTTTGGCTGAAAACCTTATTGCACACAAAGGATTTGATATGGCTGTTTATGAAGATTTAGCCACGGCTAGAGCCATCTATGAACATGGAATTCAACGCTACAGTGAAAACGACATTAAAGGAGCCAAAGAGATTTTTTTGGTACTGCACCACACCATGCAAAACCCTGAACTCAAAGATGCCATGATGATTCATGCCGCAGCCGTAATGGCAGGTCATAAATTTGAAGATTTCATTCAAAATCTTGTCGATACCTCAGGGGTTGATGAATCTGACCCAACCGCCTTTTTTATTCAAACCTTTGTCCAACCAACCGATATTTTGTTAACCATGTTTGCCAAATATGTTAAATTGGGAAAAGAAGAGTTAAAAGTTTTGGAAGAGAGTAAGTAGTTTATGAAAATACACTTCATAGGAATCGGAGGCATTGGTCTCTCAGCACTTGCCAAATTCTTAGCCAATGATGGTCATCAAATTTCAGGTTCTGACATTAAACAGACAGAAATCACCAATGATTTAGCACTCAACTTTGGAGCAAAAATCACCATTCCTCATCATGCAGATGCGGTTGAAGGTGTGGAACGCGTTATCTACTCGGCAGCCGTTCGCCCCAACAATCCAGAGTACCAAAGAGCCAAAGCATTGGGCATTGAACTGCTTTCAAGAAAAGCCTCTCTTAAAACCATTTTGGGTGAAAAAGAGGTCTATGCTGTGGGTGGAGCCCATGGTAAAAGTACCACTTCTGCCATGTTGGCATCGATTATTCCCAACTCCAATGCCCTCATTGGTGCGATTAGCAAAGAGTTTGGCTCAAATGTTCGTTATGCCAACAACAACAAAGTGGTTTTTGAAGCCGATGAGAGTGATGAGAGTTTTTTAAACAGCAATCCTTACCTAGCCATCGTTACCAATGTAGAACCTGAACACATGGAGTATTATGAATACGATGAAGAGCGATTTTACAATGCATATAAAAACTTTTTAACCCTTGCTCAAATACGGGTGATTAACGCTGAAGATCCATTTTTAGCCTCTCTTGATATGGAAGTAATTAAACTTTTCCCCTCTAAAGATATAACCAATACTGAGTTTGTTTTGGTCAATGGTACACCGCATACCAAGTTTACGCTCAAAGATTTGGGTGATTTTGAAGTGTTTGGGTTGGGTGACCACATTGCACTCGATGCCTCTTTGGCAATTTTGGGTGCATTAGCCTTGGGTGAAAAGATAGAAAATATCCGAGCGAATTTGCTTCACTACAAAGGGATTAAAAAACGGTTTGACATTGTGCAGAACAAAGAGAACTGTGTGGTTATCGACGATTATGGTCACCATCCAACAGAAATTAAAGTCACCATTAAATCGCTTAAAACCTACCAAAAATTACGAGGATTTAAAAAACTTCAAGTCATTTGGCAACCCCATAAATACAGCCGAACCATTGACAATTTACCTGCATTTGTTGAGTGTTTTGAAGGCGTTGATGAACTCGTGATTTTACCAATATGGTCAGCAGGTGAACTCGAAGTAGACATCGATTTAAAAGGGGCTTTTAGCCGTTACAACCTACACATGGCAGACAAAGTAACCCGTAAAGATGGTGTCGTTCAGATTATTCAAGACAACAACATCATTACTGAATACCGTGAAGACCTCATCACCGCTTTTGGTGCAGGTGACATTACTTATCAAATACGAGGAGAAGCGTAACCGCTTTTTCCTCACTTAATCAAAATTTAGCTCTTCTTATCAGAAAAATGAGATGACAATTTATCAAAAAAGCTTGTAATCTCATCAATCGCAGTAACAGCCATTTTTTCAACACTCTCTTTTGAATTGTGAAAATCTACACTAATTTCTTTGCCTCTTTTTGCCCAAAAATCTTCAGCTTCCATTTTCGCAAGATGTGCCTGTAGTTTGGCTGTATCAAACTTTTCTTCGACATTGTTGGCTATTTTTGTGGTAAAATCCTCCATATCCTCTTTGACACTTTCCATTTTTTCACGAACTTCCATTGCACCTACATGAGCTTCTAAGGTTGTCTCATCCCCTGCTTTAGAAAAATTTTCAGATGCATTTTCTAATTTGCTACGCATCTCACTAAAATTCTTTTTTAAATCACCCCACATTTCACTGGCACTGTCACTCAATTTATCAGACATCTCTTCTACTTTTTCTTCCAATGTATGCATTGCTTTGGTTGATTTTTCTATTGCTTCTTTAAAATTTGTTTCCATTTTTTATCCATCCTTTTTGATTAATATGTTACATTATAACACTTTTAACTAAAAAATACTTAATTTTATGAATATCAAGAATACCTCAACTCCCCATCCACAAAAACCTTTAACACCTTAAACGCTTCATCAAACAACACCAAATCTGCAGGATAATCCTCTTTTAATTCCCCTATCTCTAACCCCAATTTTTGAGCAGGTAATTTGGTCACCATTGCAATGAGTTCAGGTAATTTAATCTCGCTATGGTTATAAAAATTTTTCAATGCTTCATTGAATTTTAGAACACTTCCTGCCAAAGTACCATCCTCTAACCTTGCCTCTCCCTCTTTTACGATAACCTTTTGCCCACCCAAAGTGTACGTTCCACACTTCATGCACCCTGCTCTCATGGCATCGGTAATAAGTAAAAGTTGTTCTTGTTTTAACGTATAGACCAAATTAAAAAAAGCGGGATGAATGTGAATCAAATCCGCAATAACATCACAACTAATACTGTTGTTGGCAAGTACCGCACCCACAATTCCTGGTTCACGGTGATGCAAAGGATTCATCGCATTAAAGAGATGGGTAGCATGGGTAATTCCCTCTTTAAAACTCTGTTGGCTTTGCATATAGGTCGCATCACTGTGACCTATACTTAACACTATTTTAGGATAATGTTTTTGCAAATACGCCATAAAAGCTTTGGCTCCTTCAACTTCAGGAGCTAAGGTTATCATCTTAATCATCTCCAAATAAGAAGCAATTATTTCGATATTGGGTTGTTGAATATACTCAGGATTTTGAGCCCCATGTTTTTGGGCATTAATAAAGGGTCCTTCTAAATGAACACCCACTATTTTAGCTCCTGTAACACTGTTTTTATGATGTTGAAGATTTAAAAGAGCCTTATCAATCTCTAAAGGTGACATCGTCATGGTCGTGGCCAAAAAAGAGGTGGTTCCTGTTTGTAAAAGTGTTTGAGAGATGATTTCTAACGACTCGGGTGTAGCATCCATCACATCAGCTCCCCCTGAACCATGAATATGAATATCAACAAATCCTGCACTCAAATATGCCCCACCAGCATCAATAACCTCTGCCCATATTGGTAACTCTTTGGTAATGGTAATAATTTTTTGAACAAAAAGAAGATTGTACCCTACTAAAATTTTACCATCAGTGATGATTTTTGCGTTTATGATGGCTTTCATAAAGTGCATTGCAGAGAATTTAATGTTGTAAAATTAACCATGATTTCTTTAGTCATTTTTAATTCGCAACATCTCTTTTAAATAAAACAAATCCTCATAATATTCACTTTTTAATGCCTCTTCTAAATATATTTGATAATTTTCAATCTTTGGTATTATCTCAATCAATACTGTTTTAAGTTTAGGAAGATACTCTTGAATAACACTCCAAACAATGCTCTCATCAACACCTCGATAATCATGAGATATTTTATCTCTCATGGCAGATAGATTTTTCCAATTAATCGTATTAGAAGTTTTTAACTCTTTATCAATCTTTTTATTCTCTTCTCCAATAGCAATCAATAAATTAACCGTAGCATTAAAATTTAACTGTTTATTGGCATAGTAAAAATTCTCTTCATTATCAAAATCTTGAGAATAAATGGTTATCTTTTCAATTGCTTCAAGAATAGTAAACACATAAAGTATATTTTTAGAATCAAACATAAATAAAATCCTTTTGTGCTTCTATTTTAACCAATGGATTTAACTTTTTTTCATTTATCAAATCAATTCTAGTATGAAACGCTTTTTTTAACTCATTTTCAAATTCCATATACTTATCAAATGTCAATTTAGAACCCTCTTTAAGTGTATACAAAATATCTACATCACTATCCTCTCTATTTTCTCCTCTAGCATAAGAGCCAAAAAGAGTCATTTTTGAAATTTGATATTTATCTAAAAATTTTTGTTTGTTTTGTTTTAAAAAAATTATAATTTGATTGGTTGTCATTTTTGATTCCTCGTATAATAAATTAAAATAATAAATATTTCTAAGTTAAAAGCCCATTTTTATGGTCTTTTAACTATTTTACGTAAGAACAAATTACAAAATATACCGAGTAATATCTTCGCTATCAACCAGTTTTTCAAGCTTCTCTTCAATG
>DYMW01000031.1:11170-16621 GCA_020721385.1 Sulfurovum sp.
AATATACCGAGTAATATCTTCGCTATCAACCAGTTTTTCAAGCTTCTCTTCAATGAGTGCTTCGTTAATAACGACGGTCTGACCTGCGAACTCATCGGCATTGAAGGAGATGTCTTCAACGATTTTTTCCATAATGGTATGGAGTCTTCTAGCTCCAATGTCTTCGGTTTTTTCATTGGCTACTGCTGAATATTTGGCAATGGCTCTTAGTGCTTTTTCTTCAAAAACCAACTCTACGCCCTCTACTTCAAGCAGTGCTGTGTACTGTTTTACCAAAGAGTTTTTAGGCTCGGTTAAGATTCGGTAGAGTGCTTCGGCATCTAGGCTGTCAAGTTCTACACGTAGGGGGAAACGTCCTTGAAGTTCTGGAATTAAATCGCTTGGTTTGCTTAAATGGAATGCTCCAGCAGAGATAAATAAGATGTGGTCGGTTTTTACCAAACCTATACGGGTTTGTACGTTTGAACCTTCTACAATCGGTAGTAAATCTCTCTGTACACCCTCTTTACTTGGGTCTTGGCGTGAATTAGAGGTTGCAGGTACGGCAATTTTATCAATCTCATCAATAAAAACAATTCCTCCCTCTTCTATCTTTTTAAGGGCTAAATCTTTAAGTTTCTCTTCATCAAAAAGCTCTTCACTTGCAACCTGAGCCAAGATTTTTTTAGCCTCTTGAACCGTTACCTCTTTTTTCTTTCCTTTTTTATTCAAACCACCAATGACTTTGATAATCGACTCTTGAACATTTGCCATCTCAGGGGGCATATTTCCTCCACTTGAAATATCAAGGGTGGGTGTTGGCATCTCTATTTCAATTTTAAGATGGTCCAATTCACCTTTTTCAAACTTCTCTTGCATTTTTATAAATGATTTTTCATAATCTTGCTGTTTTTGCTCACTTGCACCTAGTGGCAATGGGGGTAAAAGTTTTTCAATAATCTTATTTTCAATATAGGCTTCAATCTTCTCTTGATTCAACCCATTCTGCTCTTCACGTACCAAATTGAGTGCATTGGCTGCCAAATCACGTATCATTGATTCAACATCACGACCGACAAACCCTACTTCGGTATATTTACTCGCTTCTACTTTAACAAAAGGCAAACGCATCATGCTAGAGAGTCTTCTGGCAATCTCTGTTTTACCGACTCCTGTGCTACCAATCATCAAAATATTTTTGGGCATCACATCTTTTTGTAACTCTTCACTTAACTGTAATCTTCGGTAACGATTACGCAGTGCTACGGCTATCGTTTTTTTGGCATTATTTTGACCAATAACATATTTATCTAAAAATGACACAATCTCTTTGGGGGTGAGATTGGTTGGAATTACATTACTCAATTAAAGCTCCAATGTTTTTATATTCGTATTTGTGTAGATACAGAGTTCACCTGCAATTTTTAGACTCTCTGTGACCAACTCTTTGGCGGACATATTGGTGTGTTTGTCCAACGCTCTAGCTGCAGAGATGGCATAGTTTCCACCTGAACCAATGGAGGCTATTTTACCATCTTCTGGCTCAACCACATCACCTGTTCCTGTCAATATAAAAATATGCTCTTTATTGAGTACCAACATCATCGCTTCGAGTTGACGAAGGTGTTTGTCTTTTCGCCACATTTTAGAAAACTCAATGACCGATTTGAGTAAATCCCCTTTTTTTTCATTAAGGATATTTTCAAACATATCAAACAGGTTAAACGCATCAGCGGTACTTCCTGCAAATCCTGCCAAAATTTGACCATGATAGAGTGAACGAATCTTGGTCGCATTGCCTTTTAAAATGGTACTTCCAAAGGTTACTTGACCATCTCCCCCAATAACAGCATTATCTTCACCTTTATAGGCAAGTATTGTTGTTGCATCAAACACGATTACGCTTCTCCTACAATTTCAACCACTAAGATGGCATGAATTCCATGACCCAATTTCACATCCACTTTATGTTCACCCAATGTTTTCAACGCTTTTTTAAGCTCAATACTCTTTTTGTCAATCACAATCTTTAAATCATGTTCTACCGCATGAGCAATATCTTCTTTACCCACAGAACCTTGAATCCCAACAGGTGCCAATTTTTTTCTAATGACCACTTTATTGGATTCAAGTTCACCTTTTTCTTTGGTCAAACGAGCCAACTCATCTGCCAATTCTTGTGCCATTCTCTCTTGTTCTGCTTTCCAATGCGTTACCACATCAGGTGTTGCCAACTTTGCCAAACCTTTACCAATCAAGAAATTTTGACCATAACCATCTTTAACCTCTTTAATTTCACCTTGTTTACCCAAATTTTTTACATCTTTTATAAGTAATACTTTCATCATAAGACCTTTATAAATTATATTTTTTTACTAATTTATAATTTTAGCCAATTTTTTTTAGAGATGAGTTATAATAGAAACATTATTTTTTTAATTTTTAACAATAAATGTTAGATATAATTAATAAATATTATATTATAATGGTCATTATGAAAAATTTAATCTATTACATAGCCAATAAAGTACACTCCCCCAATGTTAACCAGCAAATAACCAAAGAGTTATATGCTTTTACAATGAAAACCATTCTAACGCTATTGATTCTATCTACTTTTTTTCTTTCTATTTTTTGGAATCAAATTGAACAAAAGAGTATTCTCATAACGTGGTATATTGTCATTCTCGCACTCAATGCTTTACGTTTTTATGATTACCTCAGGTATCAAAAGATTTCAAAAGCGTATGACCCAATTTGGTACCATCGTTTTCAATATAAGGTTGTTTTAAATGCGATACTTTGGGGAATTCTTCCTCTTTTATTTTTAAAAGATATAAACAATGACTACCAACTTATTATGATACTTGTTCTGATTGGTCTAACAGGAGGCGTAATAGGTTTTATCTTTGATTTTAAAACCTCACTTCTCTTTATAACCATTGTACTTTTACCACTCTTTATTACACTTTTTTTTATACCCATTGAACATGGTTATATACTACAAACCCTTATTTTGATTTTATATATTCTACTCGTTGTATCTAGTAAACATCTCAATGAACTTTTTTATCAAACGTATGAAAATCAAGAAAAATATCACTGGACACATGATATGTTACGTGAAAAATCCAATAAATTAAGTGCCTTACTTGAACAAGCACCCATTGGAATTTTTTATTATGACAAGAACTTAAAAATACTCAGTTACAATAAAGTTTTTTACAGAATTTTTGGATTAAAATCAAATCTTAGTGGCTTTAGTCTTCTAAATCTACAAGATAAAAAAGCGGTTAACATTATGCGAAATGTACTTAAAAGTAAATCCTCAAAAGAGTATATTGGCTCATATAATTTTTCATTTCATGAAAAAACACTTTGGGCAGAACTGACCTGTTCTGCACTGCTTGATGATGAGGGCGAAATTGTTGGAGGTATTGGTACGGTTGTTGATAAAACAACCGAACATCAAGCCTATGAAAAAATCAATTATATCTCATTACATGACTCTCTTACCAAATTACCAAACCGACGAAGCTATAAAGATTTTATGCTCAATCTTATTGGTGCAAAAGAGCATCAACATAAATACTCGCTTCTTTTTTATATGGATTTAAATCATTTTAAACAAATCAATGATACTTTTGGTCACCATGTAGGAGACCAACTTCTACTTCAAGTGGCACAACGATTTGAATCATTAGATGTAAAAGAAAAACACCTATCGAGACTTGGTGGGGATGAATTCACCTTTGTCTTTCCTTTTATTGCAAACAGTGAAGACGAATCCTATGAAAAAGCAAACGTCATTGCCCAACAAATTAAAGCCCTCTTTAAACCGCTTTTTGAAATTGAAGGACTTAACCTTTATATGACGAGCAGTATTGGTATTGTTATTATTCAACCCCAAGTTAATAACATTGATACCATCATACGCAAAGCCGATATGGCGATGTACCAAACCAAACGAGAGGGTCAAGACAATATTAATTTTTACGACCATAGCCTTGACCTTAAACAACAAGCACTCACGGCACTACAACACGATTTAAACCATGCCATTGAAAGCAATCAACTCAAACTCTATTATCAACCTATTGTCAATATCAAAGACAACCAACTCAACTCTGTTGAAGCCCTTATTCGTTGGCAACATCCAACAAAAGGACTCATTATGCCTGATGATTTTATTCCTATGGCAACCGAATCAGGTCTGGTCAATAAAATTGGTTGGTGGGTGATAAAAGAGGTAGCACAACAACTCGCTCTTTGGCAAAAATATGCCTGTATTAACTTTGAATATGTTTCGGTTAATATCAATACTCGCCAACTTAATGAAGTGGATTTTTGTACCACACTTGATTATTATGTTCAACATTACGGTATTAATCCTACCTATCTTAAACTTGACCTTACTGAAACAACACTCATTCATAACTTTAGTAAAACACAAAAAATTATTCAAAATTTAAAAGAGAAAGGAATTGAGTGTAACATTGATGACTTTGGAACGGGCTATTCATCCTTGTCTTTTCTTAAAAAGCTCTCCTTTAAAGTACTCAAAATAGACCGTCTCTTTATTACAAACATCGTCAACAATCAAGATGACCAAGAGTTGGTCAAAAGCATCATTGACATTGGAAAACAGTTTAACTATAAAATCATTATTGAAGGGATTGAAACCGAAGAGCAAAAAAATAAACTGATAAGCCTTGATGCAAATATTTATTATCAAGGCTATTTATGCAGTCAACCCATTCCTGCTAAGGAGTTTGAGAAAGAGTTTCTTTTTCTATAAAAATTACTTCTTCTCAAAGTGTTGATAATCTTTAATGGTATTCCAATCACCACCCCATTTCCATCCATAACTTTCAAAAAGTCGGGTGACTTGGTCATTTTTTAAAACCACAGCTCTATCGGCTGGATTGTTTAAATTTTTATGGACTCTTCTTTTGTACTGCAATGAAGCGTTGTGTGAAATATGCCCATTTCTAGCAACATAAGGATTTTCTAAAGGGTTAATATCAATCGCTTTTCCATACGCATGATTTGACCATTTTTTACTGCTTCCCGTGGCAGGTCGGCAATTAAATGCTGAAGTATTATCCGCCTCTATGGATTGCCAATCGTTACTCTGATAGTTGCTCACCAACTCCATTTTATAGATAGGATAATTAATATTGTACAACGCTTCAAAAATATAAACCACTTCTGTTGCCACATCTTGATGGACAATCATTTCACCTACCTTGGTTTGCCCATTAAAATCCCGATAGGTTAATTGAAGATATCGAAGATTGTTTAACCCAACAGGGCAAGAGGGTCGCCATGAATCTCCATTAATTATTCGTGCTTCTATATTGGGGGTTATCTCTGAAATATTGGCATTAAATTGAGCAAAAAGCAAACTGCCATAGAGCATAGATACCAGTAAAAAAATGATTTTTTTCATCTTATTTATACGCCTTTAAT
>DYMW01000032.1:0-3662 GCA_020721385.1 Sulfurovum sp.
TTTTAAATCCTTGGGTTGTTTATTATAGAATATATACTAAAGTTTTATGATTTTAAGGGAGGAGGAGAAGAATAAAAATTAAGTATATATTCCCAAGTAAAAACTTGGGAACTGTTAAAAGTCTTAGTGACTTTTACTAACAACAATAAGCATTTTGATGTTAATAACAACAAATCTAATCGCTTGCCAAATAACACATGTTCTAAAAAATTTTACAAATCCTGTTGGTATCATGGTTGTAAAGTTTTGGTCATAAGGTTTTATTGTATTTTCAATTTTTTGCATAAAAATTCCTTTTTTATATTATTCAATTCATCTCACTAAAGCTTCAGCTATCACTTTAGAAATTTTTGTTTTTTGGGACTACTTCCTATTCAGGAATTAATGTCCAGCCTGGCTTAAGTTTTGCTTTGTAGATAAACATATGGTGTAGAATATGTTTAATCCAGTGTCCAGCAAGACCAATTTCACCAAAGGTATAATCAAGGTCACGACCCAATCCTGGATATTTTTCAAAGTCAGGAACAACAGGGTAAACAGTTAATGCTGCAGCTGTACCCTCGGTTAAACCTTTACCTGCAGAAGCAACACACGCTGCACCCATGGCTGTCATAGATGCTTTATGAAGAGGAGCATCTTTACCATGTTTAATAAGGTCACAAATAGAATGTGCCACTGCTTTTCCAATAATACCTGATGGCATACCTGTTCTAGGAGGCGTAGGGTTAATTGGTGTTCCTTTTGGAGAACTCATTGGTTTAGAAATTAAATGTGGTGGAGCAAATGCAATACCACAAGCAAAGATATTATCATAAGTTGGGTTTTGGTATGTCTCTGGCCAGTCAGATGCTTTCCAGTTCTCATACGCACCAGCGTCATATTTGGCATCAACTTTCAAAAACCCATTTGGAGCAAAAAGTGTAGCAGTCATGTCTGAACCATCTTTGGCATAGGCTTTAAGACCAACACCTGCGAATGGTGGAATCAACATAGAAAAGTTAAACTCCTCTTCACCTGTTGAACCATCAAGTAGTTCATACTCAATTTTACCAGCTTCCACTTTTGATACGTGTGCACCAATAATCCATGGAATATTTCTTTCAGAATAGAGTGATTCAGTAAACAATCTTGAACTTACCGCATAACCACCACGTTTCATGTGTAATCCACCAATACCAAAGTCACCAAGGAATGACTCATTTGAAATCCATTTAATATCAACCATATCTCTTACACCAGCTTTTTTTGCTTCATGTTCGATGTTGAAGATATATTCAAATGCAGCACCTTGACATGTACACATACCGTGACCTGTACCGATAAGAATTTTTTGTCTTTCACCAGCTTTGGCTCTGTCAAATGTTTTTTGAAGTTCTTCGTTTGCATGAACTGCGTGATCTGCGGTACAAACTGAAACAGTATGCCCTGCATCAAGACCTGGTGTTGCACCAAAGTTTAATTTTGAACCAGTTGCATTGATAAGATAGTCATAAGTAAGCTCTTCTGTTTTACCAGCTGACCCTTCTTTTGTTGATTCAATAGTAATGTAGGGAGTATCACTATTTTCATTACCTTCTGGATGAATAGAAACAGCTTTTGCTTGTCTATAATCAATACCAACTTTTGCGTATACAGGTGCTAAAGGGAATACAACATCCTCTTTTTTCATCTGACCAACACCAACCCAAATATTAGATGGAATCCAGTTCCATTGTGAGTTTGGTGTTACCACTACTACCTCATGATCTTTGCCCAGCCATTTTTTTGCGAATGTTGCTGCTGTGTGTCCAGATACACCACCACCCATTACTATTAATCTTGCCATAGCTTTCCTTTGTTAAATTGATTTGTTTCGTTCTCTTATTATAAGTTTAATCAATTTAAAGAAAAGTTAAAACAAAACTTTTTCTTCTCATAATCATTAATTATGATGAAAAATAACATATAAGGATACGTTTTGAAACAGAATAAGCATTTAAAATCTAATTAAATATCTTTGAACTTTCTCTTGTTTTAGATGGTGTGGTTCTAAAGCATTTTTCAAATACAATGACACGACTAAAAATAGGAGAAAAAATGTTAAATATATTTATGACCCCCATTCGTGCAATTCGTATGAGGTATATACCCTTATTATTGATTTATTTTGCGTATGGTGCTAGTGGATTTGTGGGAATTGCTGAGAATTTTTGGGTCAAAGAAGAGTTACATTTATCAGCCGAAGATTTGGTGGCATTGGGTGTTTGGCTGATGGTACCATGGACGATTAAAATGATATTTGGGCAGATGGTAGATTCGGTTAAAATATTGGGGTCTAATCGTAAAGTCTATGTCTATATGGGAGCAATATTAATGGGCTTTGGAACCACTCTATTGATTGGTTTGGCAGGTAAAGTATCATGGTTGAGTATGTATCCTAAGGAGAGTGTTTATATCTTTGCATCGGTTATTTCTATGGTAGGGTTTGTGATGCAAGATGTGGTAGCCGATACCATGAGTACGGAAGTAGTTGATACAACACAATCAGACATTGAAATTAAAAAAGAGTTGGCAATAATACAGGTTTTAGCCCGACTCTCTTTAGGTATAGCTGTCTTTATTATGGGATGGCTCGGTGGGAAATTGGCTTCGGTTTACTCCTATGAAACTATTTTTACCCTCTCATTGTTTATTCCTTTTATTTCGATTATTGGTGTGAGTTTGGTACGTCTTAATGAGGTAGATACCACGCCTTTAAATAAACAGATTTTTTTTGGTGGGCTACTCTTTGCAGTGTTTATTGTGTTGATTGGATACAACGATATTCCTTATTCGCAAGAGATAGTATTTGTTGTCTCATTACTAGTCGTACTCTATCTATTGCGTACCTTAGTAGGTGATTTAGATCCAAGTACGGTTCATCATATTAAAATGGCGATGATTATTATTTTTGTCTATCGTGCCATGCCGATGGTAGGTCCAGGGGTACAATGGTGGGAAATTGATGTACTTGGATTTGATAAAGCATTTTTTGCTGACCTTTCATTAATAGGTGGAGGATTGGCGTTGTTAGGAATGTGGATATTGGCAAATTATATTATCAGTCAATCTATTGGAAAAGTGTTGATTTGGATGACCGTGGTCTCAACGATTTTATCGCTTCCTATATTGGGACTTTATTACGATATTCATACGATGTTGGGTCTTGATGCTCGAACTGTTGCGATTGTTGATACCGCACTCTCTTCACCTTTTGATTACATTGCACAGGTTTTAATGCTTACCTTGGTTGCCATTTATGCTCCAGAAGGTAAAAAAGGAACATGGTTTGCGTTGATGGCATCACTTATGAACATTGCAACGAGTGCAGGAATGTTGTTTACCAAATATCTTAATCAATTATTTGTGGTTACACGAGAGATAAAAGAAGCAGATGTTGTAATAACTCAAGCGAACTATTCTGAATTGGGAACACTTCTATGGATTGTTATTATTGTAGGATTTTTGGTACCTATTGTGACCATTTGGAAATTTGACCCCAAAGAGAGGGAGGCATCATGAAGCCAACCATATTGTTTGATTTAGATGGAACACTTATTGATTCAACCGAGGCGATATTAGAAAGTTTTAAAGTTGCTTTTCAAAGTTTTGGAGATGGGGTTCCAAGTGATGAGATGATAAAA
>DYMW01000032.1:3762-7390 GCA_020721385.1 Sulfurovum sp.
TAAAACATGGATGATTGGTGATACCTGTATGGATATAGAATCAGCAAAAAATGCAGAGGTTAACTCTGTGGCTGTTACTTCTGGGTACGCTACCCATCCCATGTTACAAAAGTGTGCTTCTTATGTATGTGAAAATGCCTTGGAAGCCATAAATTATATTAAAAAAAGTGATGAAAATTATAAATAGTGGATAGAAAGTATACACTAGGCAAATATTATAATTTTTTTTGGTAAGTATGAAGACCTTTTAAGGGAGGGGAGAATACAATACCCCATAATAGTAAAAAAGTAAAAACATAGGAGAAGTCATGACAGAAATAAGATGGCATAGTCGCGCTGGTCAAGGTGCCGTATCTGGTGCCAAGGGTTTAGGAGATGTTGTAGCAACCACAGGTAAAGAGGTTCAGGCTTTTGCATTGTATGGTTCTGCTAAAAGAGGGGCTGCCCTTAGAGCATATAACAGAATTTCTGATGAGCAGATTTTTAATCATGCAAAATTTATGAATCCAGATTATGTACTGGTAATTGACCCTGCCTTAGCACTCACAGATTCTATCACAGAGAACGAGAAAGAGACGACTAAGTATATTATTACAACACACATGAGTAAGGAGGAACTGCTTGCTGCAATTCCTGCACTTAAAGGTAAAGAAGATAGAGTTTATACACTAGATTGTGTTCAAATTTCGTTAGATATCATTGGTCGTTCTGTTCCAAACTCACCGATGCTTGGTGCTTTTGTTAAAGTATCAGGAATGTTTGAATTGGATTATTTCTTAGAGAATATGAGAAGAGTGTTGGCCAAATTTCCTCAAAAAATTATTGATGGAAACATGGGTGCGATTACACAAGCATACAACGCAGTTAAGTAGAGAGGAGCTAGAATGCAAGATTTAAAGTTATGTGCAACAGAAAATAGAGGTTCTAAACAACTTGAAGCTGGTCTAGGTTTGGTTGGTTGGGATGAAGTGACACAAGGAAGTATTCTTCCTTCATTTGAAGGTGATGCTACAGGTATTGCGAACATGAAAGCTGAAGAGCGATCGTATTCAGGATTTAACTCATATACCGCAAGTGTTGCCTCATGGAGAGTACAAAAACCAGTATTTAACAGAGATATTTGTATTGACTGTCACAATTGTTGGGTATGGTGTCCAGATTCATCTATTTTATCACGAGATAAACAGATGTTGGGAATTGACTATGACCACTGTAAAGGGTGTGAGGTTTGTGTGGAAGTCTGTCCTACCAATCCAAAGTCATTGCTGATGTTTAATGAATATGCTGATTTAGAAGAATCACTGGCTTCATGGCCTGAGAAAAAGAAAAAAGAGAAAAAAAGTGAGGAAGCGTAATGGCTGTAAAATTTGATTTAAACGAAAGAGAAGTTTGGGATGGTAATTATGCTGCTTCTCAGGCATTAAGACAAGCAGATGTTGATATGGTTGTAGCTTATCCTATTACTCCATCAACTCCTATTGTTGAGAACTACGGATCGTATGTAGCCAATGGTTATATTAATGGTGAGTTTGTTATGGTTGAATCTGAGCATGCTGCGATGTCAGGATGTATTGGTGCATCAGCGGCTGGTGGTCGTGTATCAACTGCAACATCATCACAAGGTTTTGCTTTGATGGTAGAGACATTGTATCAAGCATCAGGTATGAGACTTCCAATTGTACTTAATGTGGTAAACAGAGCTTTGGCTTCTCCATTAAATGTACGTGGAGATCATGCTGATATGTATCTTGGACGTGATGCAGGTTGGATTCAATTTGGTGCATTTAATGCTCAAGAAGCGTATGACCTTGCATTGTGTGCCTTTAAAGTAGGTGAAAATCATTCTGTAAGACTTCCTGTTATGGTTCACCAAGATGGTTTTATTACTTCACATACTGCACAAAATGTTTATCCTTTAACGGATGAAGTGGCGTATAACTTTGTAGGTGATTTTAACCCTGTGGATGATATGTTGGATTTCTCTAAACCAATTACTTATGGTGCACAAACAGAAGAAGATTGGCACTTTGAGCATAAAGCAAAACAACATAAAGCAATCATGGATTCACGTGCAGTTATTGATGATGTATTTGCTGAGTTTGAAAAAATTTCAGGTAGAAAATACAACCGAGTTGAACAGTACGATATGGAAGATGCGGATGTTGCTATTGTTGGTCTTGGAACTACCGTTGAGACAGCAAGAGTTGCTGCCAAAGAAATGAGAAAAGAGGGAATTAAAGCAGGTGTTGTTGCCATTAGATGTTTCAGACCTTTCCCTTATGATGAAGTAAGAGAAGCATTAAAAAATACAAAATCTATCGCGGTAACAGATCGTTCATCTCCAGGTGGAGCAATGGGTGCATTCTTCAATGAAGTATCTGCAGCAATGTATACCTCTGTAAATAGACCATTGGTAACAAACTTTATTTATGGTCTTGGTGGACGTGACTTTTCAATTGAAGAGGCAAAACGAATATTTACCGAGCAGCAAGCACATGCTGATGCGGGACATATTACAACAGATATCCAACAGTTCTCTGGACTTAGAGGTCCGAAACTTGGATTTTTCAAAACAGCAAGGGGTTAAGAATGGCAATTACATCAGTTAAAAACTTAAAAGAATTTTCAACAAACAATGATAGGTTTGAAGGGGCACACACGCTTTGTCCTGGTTGTGCTCACTCTATGATTGTTAGAGAGCTTATGAACTGTACCGATGACAATCTTGTTATCTCTTCAAATACAGGTTGTTTGGAAGTTTCTACAGCTGTTTATCCATTTACATCTTGGGATACATCTTGGATTCATGTCGGATTTGAAAATTCAGCTACTGTCGCTTCTGCTGCACAAGTCATGCACAAAGTAAGAAAGAAAAAGGGGACATTGAAAGATAATGATGCACCTGTAAAATTTGTTGCTTTTGGTGGTGATGGAAGTACCTATGATATTGGATTTCAATGGCTAAGTGGAGCCATGGAGAGAGGTCATGATTTTACTTATATCTGTTTAGATAATGAAAATTATGCCAACACAGGTGGACAAAGAAGTTCGGCAACCCCTATTGGTGCAACAACTTCAACAGCTCAAGCTGGTACCCATTCATATGGTAAAAAAGAGAAGAAAAAAGACATTGTTTCTATTATGGCTGCTCATGGTGCTCCTTATGTGGCACAGTTGGCTCCAAACAAATGGAAAATTATGGCAAAAGGTTTCCAAAAAGCATTAGAGACTGAAGGACCTTGTTTTATTAATACCGTTTCTCCATGTTGTACAGAGTGGAAATTTAACCCTAAAAATACCATTGTTTTAACCGATTTGGCAACAGATTCATTAATGTTTCCAATCTATGAGATTATTGATGGGCATGAGCTTAATATTCTTTATAGACCTAAAAATATTATTTTAGCAGAAGATTATCTTGCAGCACAAGGACGTTATAAACACTTGTTTAAACCACAATATCGACACGTTATTGATCAAATTCAAAAAGATATTGATGATAAGTGGACATTGTTACAAAGACGTGAAGAAGCAAGACTCTAAGTTTTGTTTTACATGCAAAAGTGAACTGAAGAGATTTTTTTTCTTCAGTTTAATTCTTCTTAATGGAGTGATCTATTTAATTCCT
>DYMW01000032.1:7490-9780 GCA_020721385.1 Sulfurovum sp.
ATTTTAAATTTTGTACAATAAAATTCTAAGGAATAAAAAACGAGTGGTAGAAACCGAAGATGGTTCTCATACGCTCTTTTCTGAAGAGTTTAATGAACCTTATCATTCGACCAAAGATGGAGCATTGCATGAATCACTTGAAAAACATATTAAACCCGCTTTTGCCATACTCAAAAATAAAAATGCTTTAACCATTTTAGACATCTGTTTTGGTTTGGGCTACAACAGTTTTGCAACACTCTACTATATCAAAAAAGAGAAACTATCAACTAAGGTGCATATTCTCTCCCCAGAATTTGATGAAGCACTTATTCGTTCACTAGATTATTTTGTCTATCCTAAAGAGTTTGATGAAATAAAACCGATTATCAAAGCCATTAGTCAAAATTTTTTTTATGAAGATGAGCAGTTTAAAATAGAAATTTTATTGGGTGATGCACGTCAAAGTGTTCCTAAAATTAAAGAGAAAATAGATATTGTTTATCAAGATGCTTTTTCTCCTGTACATAATCCTCTGCTTTGGAGTCGTGAATTTTTTGCGGATATTGCCAAAATTTCAAAAGAGGATACCCTTTTAACCACCTATTCCACTGCTGCTACAATACGTTTAGGACTTTATGAAAATGGATTTTTAATTTTTGTTTATTATGGAGAAAAAACCCGTTATTCAACCATTGCTTCGATGAAGATGTTGGAGAATTTAGAGTATATTGATATGGAATTAAAAAAAATTCGTAATACTACTGCTCAAAGTATTAAAGATGAAGATTATTTATAAACAAGGTTAAATAGAAGAGAAATTGAGGGGTACCCCCCTCAAGAAAAAAGTTTTTTATGCCAAAAGTGCAGTTTTTGAAGCCTCTGCAACTTTTGTAAATGCAGCAGGTGCATTCATAGCCATATCAGCTAAGATTTTTCTGTCTAGTTCAATGTTTGCAACTTTAAGACCATGCATAAATGTTGAGTAGTTCATACCA
This sequence comes from Sulfurovum sp., assembly GCA_020721385.1. GTDB lineage: Bacteria > Campylobacterota > Campylobacteria > Campylobacterales > Sulfurovaceae > UBA1140. The sequence continues at coordinate 8,468 of DYMW01000032.1, forward strand.
TTTAATCTAGCAGCTGCATTGATTCTAACAATCCAAAGTCTTCTGAAGTCTCTTTTTTTCTGTCTTCTGTCTCTATAAGCGTATACCATTGAACGTTCAAGTTGTTCTTTAGCTTTTCTAAAATGTTTTCTTCTTCCACTATAGAAACCTCTAGCTTGTTTTAAAAGTTTCTTGTGACGTCTATGTCTAACTGTACCAGTTTTTACTCTCATGTTTTTCCTTTACCATGTGTGCCATACTTGTGGCTAATAGGTGTCATTTTTAAAATGAACTTGTCCTAATTTAATTAGGAGTTATTGCTTGTCGACGATGGGTTTAAATTAAATGATCATCTCTCTAATTTTAGCAGCATCTGCATTATTAGTAATATATTTTGGGCTTCTGTTTGCTCTGTGATGAGCACCATCAACTTTTGTCAAAATGTGACTTCTAAAAGCAGTCCCTCTTTTGATTTTACCAGATTTCTTAATTTTAAAACGCTTTACAGCACCTTTAACGCTTTTCATCTTTGGCATATTGATTCCTTTCTATTGGTATATCTCATAGAGAATGAGTCGCGTATTATATCGAAATAGTTTTAAGTTGATATAATGTATTAAAAAAAAGAGATTTTTTTACTCTTCATCTAATACCGTAATGGTCTCTATTGCTTTAGAAACAGAGATGTTTTCTCCATTCATTGCTTTCATAATGTTTTTACTTTTTGTTTTCGCTACAGGTTTTCCAACGGTGATTGGAATGGCAAATGAACGCATTTTTCCATTAACTTGGGTGAGTAATCGAATATAATAGAGACCATCTTTTTGTGATGCAACTTGTAAATTAATTGGATACTCTTTTTGTTGAGGTGAAATTTGAAAACTTAGGTTCTCTTCAACTGAACTGATTTGAGTAAGATTTTCATCAAAGCTAAAACCTACTTGAATGGTACCTGATGGAGCTGTGGTAATAAGGGTAATGTTCACATCAGATGTTTCATTGCTTTGAACATTGGTACTGGTAAAAGTCATATCGATGGCAGCTCCAGGTTTAGAGTAGTATCCAAGAGTAGAACCTGTGGTAATATTTGATTCTTCTGTTGCCATACTTTGTGTGGCTAATCCGACCATAATAACCAAAGGTGTTAGTAGTAGTGTGGTTGTTTTCATGATTGTTCCTTTTTTATTAAATGTTGATGTTTTCATTTTTAATTGTACTTTTTTTAGCCACAAATAGCGGGAAAAAGAAAATGGTTAAAAGTAAAAGTAGTGTAAAAAATTTATTGTCAGTTGAATAAATAGATGCACTGGTAGTATTTACGGAATCATTGCTTG
>DYMW01000032.1:9880-16291 GCA_020721385.1 Sulfurovum sp.
TATGGTCATGGTATTTGCATCTCCTACAGAAACATAAAAACAAGCTTTGCTAATATTGTTGGCATCATTAACATCTAAAAGATAGTCACCTTGGGATAAGGTAACTGTTGCCGTTTCTGTTTGAAGGTCTGAACTTTCAGCAGAACCCTCCTCGGTGAAAGGTAAAACTTTATAGAGTTTAAAATCTGGGTCAGAGGTTCTACCGTTATTTTGTGTGACACGAATAGGATAACTTCCTTCAGTATCAACTGTAAATCGTATGTATTTATGATTGTTCAATTTATTGGGGGAGCTATAGTCTGTAGTGGTACAGATATTAAGGCTTTGGTTAATGGTTAAATCAGTATAGAGGGGCAAGACATCTTCATTGACTGTGTTTAAACGGTTTGTACCATAAATGTCATCAATGGTTGCAATATCTTCACTCCCTACAATATTATCAATTTTATTACTACTGCTAGAGTTTTCATTTTTAAGCTCTGTAATAAAGGTAAAGAGACTGGTAAAAGCTGGAGTTTGTTTTTGTGCACCGATAAGCACGTGATGAAGAGGGTTAAGCCCTAATGTTAACGTATCTTCACCATCATCATGAGCATCATAAAGGTCATAAACAATTCGTTGTACCGAAGCTTCACTAAACCAACCTGGTGTGTTTTTTGTTCCACTTTCGATATTCATGTTCCAACCTGTATGGCTAATGCTTGATGTATCATAGTAGATAGGGTCATCGGTAATGATTGCAGAGAATGCATTGGCAAGACCTTCACTAAAGGCAACACGTATGTCTAAATGGTCACCGTCTCCATGAAGTCCTCCTATACTATCAGCTCTTCCCAATTTATCTTCGAAATAGTGTGTCCATTCATGGATAATAATGTGGTTATCATACTCATCCGCATCACCAAGATTATCTCCTAAAATATAGAGTTTTCCATTACCATCATAGTAAGAGGTTCCAATTTGTCCTAAACTTTCATCTCCACTAGAAGCAATATTTTTTACCGACCAATTGAGTATTAATGGAGGAAAAATTGTGGTGTTTTTAACCGTTATAATTTTTTGCATGGCTTCATAAACAGAACCTAAAATAGCAAAAGGAGCTGCTTGTCTGTTGGTATACGAGGCATGAATATCACGGTTACTATTATCACTGCCTGTAGAAGTTAAACTCCCTTCTATGACGTATACAGCATTGTTATTGGTATTGTCCAATACTTTCGTATCCCACTGTGTTGTACCACTTGTTTTGAGTAGTTTTGAGTAGACACGAATTTTAATATTGGTATCAGTGGGTAAATTACTCAATGTATAAAGCCCACTATCGTTGGTCGTGGTAGATGCGATGACTCCATCTGAACCGTTAATGGCTTCAACCACCACTTGTTTGGCAACGTCTTTGACAATCTTGTCAAAATTGAGTGTGGTTGAGTTCGAGGTATGTTCAGGAGTTGGTTTATCATACGTAACCGTTCCTGTAATGGTCACGGCATGAGCCGTGATGGTGGAGAGAAAAATGAGTGATAAGATGAATAGTTTGCTGAACATTACTTAATTCCTTCTGAAATATTTTATTAATTTACTCTATATTATATAGTATAAAGTTTATATTATTCCACATTTTTGTATAAAAATCGTTTTTATTAATATTGAGGCATCGTTTCGGGTTTTCTTTTGGCACTTTGTTTTGCCATACTTGTTGACTTGTAACTGTTGGATGATTTATCGAGTTTAACCACAAAACAACTGTTGTTAAATGACGCATCATAAACTTCTACAAGGTAATCACCTGGAGTTAGGTTTATAGAAAGTGTGTCACTGCTTGATCCTTCTAATGGGGACATACCTAATGAATCAAGAGGATATTGGGCTTTGTAAATGACAATATCAGGATCACCATAAGCACCACCATAAGGAGTTGCATCAAAATTGTACATTCCTGCTGAATTGATATTTACTTTAATAAAAGTACGGTTTCCTAATTTATTATAAACCCCAAAATTATTTTTGTTACATTGGGTTACCCATTTTCCAACTTCTAATGAACGATAGATAGGGGTGGTGTAGTTTCCATTGGCGGTGTTGGTTTGATAATTTCCATATTCATCACTAATGGTACTAATTTTTTCAGATGAAACAATTTGGTCGATTTTAGAAGCTTTTCCTGAATTTTCAGATTTAAGTGCATCAATAAAGGTAAAAATACTAGTAAACGCTTTGGTATTGCGTTCTTTATTAATCATGGCATTAAAAATAGGTGTAAAACCTAAATGAAGATTGTCATTTCCATCATTTTTTTCATCATAAAGGTCATATAAAATACGTTGAATGGAAGCTTCACTAAACCATCCTGGATTTTCAGGATTTGCGGATTCTAAATTCATAAACCAGCCTACCTCTTGACTTGGTCCAGAAGTATCAAAATAGATGGGATTATCAGTTACAATACCTGATAGTGCATTTCCCCAACCTTCACCAAAAGCAACACGAATATCAAGTAAATCTCCTGAAGAGTGAGGTCCTCCAATACTGTCTGAACGTGAGAATTTGTCTTCAAAGAAATGACCCCACTCATGCACAATAATATGGTCATCGTACTCATCAGTATCTGAATCGGCATCTCCTAAAATCCATAAATTACTCTCTCCATCATAGTTCGAGGTAACAATTTGACCACGTTCTCTGTCTCCTGAAGCAGCAACATTGTTAACCGACCAGTTAACTGTTAGTTGAGGAAATTGTACTTTTGAGTTTGCACCAATAACTTTTTGCATGGCTTGATTGATACTGTCCAAAATGGCAAAAGGGGCAGCTTCTCTTGACCCTGTATAGCTAGATCCATTCCACCCTGAACGGGCATGTAAATCTCTTAGACTTGGAGAAGTTCCACTATCATGTAATGCTCCTTCAATAACATACGTCGCTTTTTGTGAAGTGTTGTCTACAACCGAAACATCCCATCGACCTTCATTGTATAATCGTGCATAAACACGAATTTTTACATCGGTATTTTCAGGAACATAGACTTGGTATTTCCCTGATGAATCCGTAGAAGCTGTTGCTAAAACTTGACCACTGCTATCTATTGCTTTCACCAAAACATTTGGAGAAGCCTTTTTGATGGTGTTTTGATAATCAAGTTTAACAGAACCATAATTATCAACTTTGACAGGAATTCTGTCATAGGTTACTGTACCTGAAATTTTGACACCTTCCCCTTCAAGTACAGGTTTACTCCCACAACCAATGAGAAATAATAGCGTTAAAGGTAAAAGAAAACTTGTTTTTTTTGACATAGTAAAACCTTTTTAATAGATGTAAATATAGTGTATCATATTTTTAAATAAAAAGCCATAATTGTGGTGTGTCGTTTTTCATTGTCAAATCATTTTTTTTCAATGATTATTTTAGTAATAGTAGGTTAAAATTACCCATTGAATAATTATAAGGTAAAAATAATGATATATAGACCAATAGTCTTAGATCAAGAGATTCAGTTTTCTAAAAAGAAATTTATTGTCAGTAAAACTGACTTAAAGGGTAATATTCTTTTTGTGAATAAAAATTTTTGTGAAATTTCTGGATACAGTGAAGAAGAACTGGTTGGTTCTCCCCATAATACGTTAAGACATCCTGATATGCCACGGTCTATCTTTTTTTTAGTGTGGAAAAGTTTGTTGTCGGGTAGAGACGTTTCTGGTGTGGTTAAAAATTTGGCTAAAAGTGGCAAATATTATTGGGTTATTTCAGATTTTTCTGTTAAACGAGATGAGGCTGGGAATATCAGCTCGTTTTCATCATTTAGAAGAGCGGCTCCACAGCAGGTAATTGATACGGTTGAAGAGCTTTATGCAACGATGTCAAGTATAGAAAAGAAACATGGAATGGAGGGGTCACTCTCTTATTTGGAATCTTTTTTAGAAGAACAACAGATGAGTTATGATGATTTTTTAGGTGAGCTGATTAAACCTAAAGGACTTCTTGGAAAGTTACTTGAAGCGTTTAAGAATATGTTTGGATAAGTAAATAAGAAAGTACATTTAAGTACTTTCTTATTTGATTATAGATTGTTGTCTGGCGTTGTATAAATATGAATGGCATTTTTTAATGCATTGCCATAAGGGGCTTCTGCTGCACCTTTTTTACCAATCGTATTCATTCCCTCCAATATATAGAGTTCATTATTAATAATTTCTAAACCACGCGTATCGTAAACTCCATTATAGGTCTCAATACTGTCTTTGTCTGCCATTTGATATTCTGTTAGAAGTTCTTTATTGCTCCAATCAATTTTGAGTAGATAATTTTTAGAGGTCACTGCCCATAAAACACCATTATTGCTATCATAAGCCAATCCGTAAATATTGGCATATTTTGATATATCCGCCGTATATACAGGACTGGATAAGGTATTGGTTTCAAAATCATAAGCAAAGAGTTGATTTCCAATGGCAACAATCATTTCTTCTTCCACATATTGTGATGCTGGATATTCCAAATCTCCTAACAATCTAAAATCAACCGTATTTGCATCGTTGTCACCCAAATGAAAACTCTCTTCTAAAGAGTTTCGTGTTAATCTAAAAATAGCAGGGGTACTTGAAGCATGACCCACAAAAAAGAAAAGGGTATCATCTGATTGGCGATAGGCAATACCTTCTAAATCACTTAATCCTTGACAATTAGGAATAACTTGATGTTGTGCATCACGACATATTCCTGAAAAATCTTCTAACATGCTACTTGTATAGATATTTTTTACTTCTTTTGTGGTGAAATCCATTTCATAAATTTTATGTGCATTGTCATCGGTGACCCAAAAACTGTTATTTTCAGGCATATAAAAGATAGATTCTGCATCTCTTAACCCAACCAATCCTTGAATATCAGAAAGTACAATACCTCCAACTTCATTTAAATCACGGTTTAATCGTAAGCCATCAAAATTTTGTGTTTGTAGTACACCATTGGCATCTCGCCATTGATTGGGTTCACCAAAAGTACTCATCGCTGGTTGATTTTCATCATCTCCATAGGCAGAATTGAAAGGAGCAATCAATAAACTTGGATTGGCTTTTAGTTTAAAGACCTCTTGATTGTCTATGCCCACATGAACAATATCATCACCAGATTCTACTAAAATATTTTTTTCATTGGCAACAATCTCGATAGTGATGGCATTGTCATTAAGGTTAAATATACCCATAGTGTTCAGTAAATCATTTGAATTCAAATTGAGTACCCAATCATCACCATGAGGATTAAAGGGTGCATAACTCATATTGGTTGGTTCATTAGAAATGGTAAGAATGGTTCCTCGACGTAAATGTTCTAATTGCACGTGTTGGGGAATCGTACCTTCAAATGTCACATTTCCTGCTTCTTTAATTCTTAATGTGGCTCCACATAAATTGACATGGGTTCCCACAACCACCATTTCCATCCAAGAGCCACCATTGCCATTGATTTGTCCAAAGTAACTATCACTTCCAGAATTTTTTAATTGCTTATCGGGGGCTACCGCATTGTACTCATTGAGAATCAACGCCACATTGTCTAAATTGGTGCTACTCACATTGACCGTTCGTGTAACACTACTGCTGTTATTGGCTCGATCGGTAGCGGTATAGATGACACTATAGCTACCTTCTCTTGCAGTATCAACAGTGCTTACAATTTCTACCTTTACTTTTCCAAGAATATCATCAATCGCTACCGCTCCTAACTCTTCATAGCTACCATTGAGTGAAAGATTTAATAACTCGTTACCATTTAATGTAATAACAGGGGCTTCGATATCATTGGGTGTTGGTATTGCAACCATCTCAATATCATCAAATCTACCTGAACCATAAACTCTAAAACCATTTACCGAAAGAATGGCACTGGTTGGGTCATACTCTGCCAAATCTTCTTCTAAATTTCGCGTAAAAGTTTGCCATGTTCCATTTTTGGCACCATCTCCCAAACCAATGGTAATGGTATTTGAACCATCAAATCCATTAAAACTACCATTGACGGTATTGTGTGTATACGAGATATAGCGTACTCCATTCGTTGTATTGACAATGGCATAAACTTTAAAGGTTTCATTGATGTTCATACTCCATTGTAGGGTTCTATCAATTTTATTGTTCCAAGCCTCTTCTCCTGAAGGTGTACCCAATTGATACGCATTGGATTTTCTTGATCCTTTTAACTCGATAACTCTACTTCCTCGGTCACCATCATAAACATTGGTTATGGTTGCACCTGTTGGGGAATTATCATAAATTGTCCAACCCACAGTATCTTCATCTTCTGCATCTTCATAGCTCACCATTTCAATTACTGGGTCTTCAACCACCACTACAGGTAGGGTATATTCAATATGTAAAGTAGGAGCGTTATTTGCTAGACCATCATAAGAAACTG
>DYMW01000033.1:0-3760 GCA_020721385.1 Sulfurovum sp.
TTCATTTTGATATACTATCATAAAAATTATAAGGATTTACTATGTTAGAAATTGGAGATACCATTCCAGCATTTTGTTTGCCGAATCAAGATGAAGAAGAGATATGTTTTCGTGATATTAAAGGGCGATGGGCAGTTCTCTATTTTTATCCAAAAGACAATACTCCTGGTTGTACCACTGAAGCATGTGATTTTACATCAGCATTACCTAATTTTACAGGATTAGAAGCAATTGTTTTAGGGGTTAGTCCAGACAGTCCTAAAAAACATAGAAATTTTATTGAAAAAAAAGAGTTGAAAATTACATTACTTGCTGATGAAGATAAAGAATTATGTAAAAGTTTTGGTATGTGGCAACTCAAAAAATTTATGGGTAAAGAGTATATGGGTGTGGTACGAAGTACTTTTTTAATTGCACCCGATGGAACATTAGCCTATAAGTGGGAAAATGTGAAAGTAAAAGGTCATGTTGAGGCTGTACAATCAAAATTGATTGAATTACAAGCATAATTTCGACTCTGCTCAGTTACCTGAACAGAGTCGAAACTTAAAACAAATCAAAATCCGTGTCAGGATTGGTTTCTGACTGGGTTCTTGTTGGTAATGGTGAGATGTCGGTATAAAGTTCCGTCATCATACCATCTTTAGAACTGTAAACGCCTTCTGGACGTGTGAATGTACGTGCCATTTCAGGATGGAGGTTATGCAGTTTTTTCAAAAAATAAGCAAAAGCTGGGGCTGCTGTCCCACCTCCTGTCCCACCTCTTCCAATTGGTTCATTGTTGTCTCTTCCAAACCATACAATAACTTCGGTAGTTGGTGAGTATCCACAAAACCATGCATCAATATTTTTATTGGTTGTCCCTGTTTTTCCAGCCACTTCTACTCCTGGAACGCGTGCATTTCGTCCTGTACCTCGAATGACAATATCTTTTAAAATATCGGTCATCAGATAGGCTTGTTCTGGCGTGGTAAAATTGGTAATTTCTTGAGTTTTACTTTCATAAATAATGGAGCCATTACGAGAGAGTACTTTACTGATTAATTTGGGTTCAATCATGTGTCCACCATTGGCAAAAGTTGAATAAATTTGTGCCATTTTAACAGGACTAAGTCCAAGATTCCCTAGTGCAATCGACATATCTTGAGGAATATGCGGAATATTGAGTTGTTGAAGTTTTTCAAAAATACGCTGTACGCCAATTTCCGTTACCAAGTTAATGGTTGCTAAGTTACGAGAATGCACCAAGGCTTCACGTAGTTTAATAAAGCCTACAAAGTTACTCTCATAGTTTTTAGGTCGCCAAATTTTACGTTTACCTTCACTGTAGTATTGAAAGGTTCGTGCCACATCGGTTAACTCGGTTGCTGGATTATATCCAAGGTCAAGAGCAATTTGATAGATAAATGGTTTAAAAGCAGAACCTGGTTGACGGGTCATCATGGTGGCACGGTTATAGGCAGATTTTTCATAATTTACTCCACCTACCATCGCTTTGATTTCTCCAGTTTTATTTTCAACCGCGAGTAAAGCACCATTTAATGTGGTTGTATCAGGATTCTCTCCACGTTGTTTAGAAATCTTTTTATGGGCATAATCAACAGCTTCACGGGCTATTTTTTGTTCTTCCATATCAATGGTGGTATAGATGGTATAACCACCTGTTCTAATGTCTTTAAACTCTTTGCTCAGTCGTCTGACTACTTCATCGGTAATATAGGGAGCAATATTTTGTGTAAGGGTATCTTGGTACACAATAGGAATCTCTTTAATGGCTTCAAGATATTCATTATCATTGATCCATCCAAGGCTTTTCATTCTTGCCAAAATGGTATTTGCACGTCCCAATGATTTTTCATAATGTCGTGTTGGGTCATAACTAGAAGGAGCTTTCATTAGTCCCGCTAAAATAGTTGCTTCTTTGAGAGACAACTCCATAGGTTCTTTATGAAAATAGCCTTTGGAGGCTGTTTTAACACCATAGTATCCATGTCCAAAAAACATCTCATTAAGATAACGTTCAAGAATCTCCTCTTTGGTGAGTGCATTTTCAATTTTCATTGATAAGATAGCCTCTTTTATCTTTCGAGAATAGCTTCTTTGGTTGGTAAGAATGGTGTTTTTAACAAGTTGTTGAGTGAGTGTACTTCCCCCTTCTATTTTTCCACCAGCTTGGGCATTTTTGATGGCAGCACGAATAATGGCATCAGGATTAACGCCATTATGTTCAAAAAAACGGGTATCTTCAATGGCAACCAAGGCTTCTACAAGAGATCCTGGGATTTCATTATATTTGGCATAGAGACGATGTTGTCCTTTAAAAATATAAGCAATTTTCTCTCCTTTGGCATCTAAAATAACAGAAGAGGTAGGAGGATTGTAGTTAATAAGTTTATCAGCATCAAGTTTAATTTCATTGTAGGCATAGATAAATGCCACAAACAGTGCCACCCCAAAGATGACCAATAATAAGATGGAGCCTTTAATCAATTGATTGACCATAGATTATTTCCTTTTTAAGAATAAGAGACGATTATATCGTAATTTAGGTTTTTTTTAGATATGCTAAAAGTGCTTCTAAATGGGTAAGCTTTGAACCCAATCTGGGGATAATTCTAAGTATGGGTGTGGTTACGGTTGGTTGCCGAATAGCACCAACTAAGAATCCTTTTTCGATTAATCGTTGTTGCATCTCTAGGGTACTTTGATTGTTGGGCATGACAATAGGAAGTATAAGGGATTTGGCTTTTATGCCTAAAATATTTTCAATGAGCGTATAACGCTTTTGTATTCTATCATAATATTTTACACTTTTTTGAGCTACAGTTTCAATGTTCACGAGTGCTAAAGCAGTATCAATCACTGATGGTGCAGTTGAGTAAATAATCGGTTTTCCACGGTTCTCTAAAAAGCTAATAATTTGTGAACTTGCTAAAATATATGCTCCATAACTTCCATATGCTTTACCCAATGTTCCCATTTTAATATGGTTTTCTTGTGGATGAATATTATAATGTTCAAATATTCCTAAAAGATTTTGACCGACTACGCCTGAACTGTGTGCTTCATCGACAATTAATAAAGCATTATATCTATCTGCCAGTTCAAATATGGCTTTATTACAAAGGTTTCCACTCATTGAGTAAATACCTTCTACGGCAATAATTTTACGCCCGATTGTAGCCATTTTGAGTTTTTCTTCAAGATTATGGGGGTCATTGTGTTTAAATTTTACTACTTTGTCTCCCAAAAGTCCAGTTGCCATCATACCTGAAGCATGATAATCTTCATCAATAAAAAGCTTATCTTTGTTGCGAACCAGAGCTTCAATGAGTGCCATATTGGCTAAAAATCCAGACCCAACAATCAATCCTTCTTCAAAACCATTAAGGTTTGCCAACGTGGTTTCAAATCGCTCATGAATCTCATGGTATCCATTGACCAACATACTTGCTTTTGGAGCATGGATATCATATTGGTTGATAAGTTCAATTGCTTTGTTGAGTTGCTTCTTATCATTGGCTAATCCCAAATAGTCATTGGAAGCAAAATCAATGAGGTTGCTGTCCCAAATTTTGCGTTGGCGAAAGCGTCCTGCTTTTTTGAGAGCATTTAGTTCGGTTTGATACATTTTATTGCTCCAACCCTGATTGCTTTAACCATGGCAACAATTTTTCCACACTTAAACCCATTGCTGTACTTTCATACCCTTGAACGGATTTAATATATTTTTTACAAAATCCTTCTACCATACATCCTC
>DYMW01000033.1:3860-5411 GCA_020721385.1 Sulfurovum sp.
GTTTTGGTTTCGATAAGGTCTTCATCATATTGGGGAGCTTTTTGAATGAATGGAATATTGAATTGATTTAATAATAAAGCTCTTGATTGGGAGTTTGAAGCGAGGTGTATCATGGTTTTTCCTTGATAGGTTTGGCAATGCCAAACCTACGAATAATTATAAATTTTCTTCTAAATAAGCCAAGGCTTTTTCTTTTGCTTCACTAATTTTAGAAGCATCTTTTCCACCTGCTTGGGCAAAATCTGGGCGACCACCACCGCCACCACCTAAAATAGGAGCAATCTCTTTAATCCAATTCCCCGCTTTGATAGCAGTCTCTTTACTTCCACAAGCTATCATCACTTTATCATCTTTTTTTTGAAACAACATAATAGCAAGGTTGGGATATTTGTTTTTCGCTTCATCAATCAGCTCTTTAATATCACCAGCTTCTACTTCTTCTACAATAATATTTTTACCCTTAAGCTCTGTTGCACCAAGCTCTTTTTTACTGTTGTTGAGTGCTGTTTTAAGTTCACTTTTGAGTGTTTTAAGTTGCTCTTTTAGATTGTTGATTCCTGCTATTGTATTTTGGTTTTTAAGTTCTGTTTTGATTTCATTCAATTCATGGCGTAAATTGTTTACCATCTCAATGGCTGATTGTCCACAAATCGCTTCGATTCTTCGTACTCCAGCAGACACTCCTGACTCTTTGGTAATCATAAAGAGACCAATTTCAGAGGCATTTGAAACGTGTGTTCCACCACAAAGTTCTATGGAGTCATTGGCAAAACTTACCACACGAACTTCATTACCATATTTTTCACCAAAGAGTGCCATGGCACCTGTATTTTTCGCTTCATCTACGCTCATGATTTCAGTTTTACCTGCAATGTTACGGCTGATTTTATCATTCACCCATGCTTCTACTTGGGCAATTTCTTCATTGCTCATTGCTTGTGGGTGAGAGAAGTCAAAACGTAAACGTTTGTCATCATTGAGTGAACCTGCTTGGGCGATGTGGTCACCTAAAATGGCTCTAAGTCCTGCATGAAGTAGGTGGGTTGCAGAGTGATGTTTTTCTATTTCAGCACGGGTATTGCTTACTTGGGCATTGACCACATCACCCACTTTTAATGAACCTTCAATCTCTGAAAGGTTCATCTCTAAAAATTTTCGAGTGTCTAAAACTTTTATTGCACCATTAATTGTTCCTATATCTCCAGTCTGTCCACCCGATTCGGCATAAAATGGTGTTTTATCGAGAAGTACCCAACCTTTACCGTTAATCGTTTCTACTTGGTTAAATACTTCATCAAGAAGACCCAATACTTTGGCTGTTGTTGATGTTGTGGTATATCCAACGAATTCATTGGTATTAAAGGCTTCTTTTAAGGCTTTAAAATCTCCTGTGTTAACTGCATCACCAGTACCTTTCCAATTGGCTTTTGATTGAGCTTTTTGAGCTTCCATCTTGGCATCAAACGCATCAATATCCAGTTTAATATTTTTCTCTCGTAACATATCTTCTGTGAGGTCAAGAGGGAAACCGAAAGTATCATAAAGTTTAAA
>DYMW01000033.1:5511-15712 GCA_020721385.1 Sulfurovum sp.
GTAACATATCTTCTGTGAGGTCAAGAGGGAAACCGAAAGTATCATAAAGTTTAAATGCAATTTCACCATTAAATACATCGTTGGTGTTCTCTAGCTCTTCATTAAAGAGTTTTATCCCTGCTTCAATGGTATCAAAGAACCGCTCCTCTTCCATTTTCATAGAGGTTTTAATGGATTCGGCTTTATTGTTAAGATAGTCATACTGCTCACCCATAACCTCAACGAGGGTATCAACCAATTTGTACATAAATGGTTCTCTTAGTCCTAGCAAATACCCATGACGAATGGCACGACGCATGATTCTTCTTAGAACATATCCTCGCCCTTCTTTGTCAAAGTTGACTCCTTGTGCAAGTAGAAATGAACATGAACGTAAATGGTCGGCAATAACACGGTAAGAGGCAGAATTGTTTGCATTATAATCATAAGCTGTTCCTACCAATTCACCGATTTTGTTTAAGAATGGCATAAATAGGCTAGAGTGGTAGTTGTTTAAAACCCCCTCTTTAATGGCGACAACTCGTTCAAGACCCATACCTGTATCGATACTTGGTTTAGGAAGAGGATTGAGCGTTCCTGTCTCATCACGGTAGTATTGCATAAAGACCAAGTTCCAAATTTCTAAGAAACGGTCACCATCACCACCCATTTTGTCCTCTTGTGAGTTAAAATGTTCAGCTCCTTGGTCATAAAAAATTTCAGAACAAGGTCCACAAGGTCCCGTGTCACCCATTTGCCAGAAGTTATCAGAATCACCAAAACGAATAATTCTATCAGCAGATATGTGTTTTTTCCACATCTCTTCTGCTTCATCATCACTCTCATGAACGGTTACCCATATCTTTTCAATTGGTAAGTTTAAATATTTTTCATCGGTTACAAATTCCCATGCATACGCAATCGCTTCTTCTTTAAAGTAGTCTGCAAATGAGAAGTTTCCCAACATTTCAAAGAGGGTATGGTGACGTGCAGTGTACCCAACATTGTCAAGGTCATTGTGTTTTCCACCCGCTCTTAAACACGTTTGGCTTGAAGTAGCACGAGGAGTAGCAGGAATGGGTGCTTCACCTGTAAAAATATTTTTAAATTGAACCATACCTGCATTGGTAAACATAAGTGTCGCGTCATCTGGAACAAGTGGAGAACTCTCAATGAGTTCATGTCCTTTGCTTTGAAAATAGTTTAGAAACTCTTGTCTGATATCCATAATAAAATCCCGTGTTTTTAATTGTGGATATTTTATCCAAAATGTGGTTATTTTGAGCTAAGAATTTCAGTCAACAGAGTGGAGGGGTCTTTTCCCACTTATTGATAGGTTTGCATCTCTTGGCGTATATTGGCATAGAGGTCTTTAATCCAAGGGTGTTGATTGGTTAAAATATTGACATTTTTGGTTCTAAAGTCGACAGGAGCAAGAATTACTTTGGTATTCTTTATACCTACTTTTTCTACCAAATAATAAAGCTCTTCAATACTTTGGTCTCCAATTGGAATACACCCCACGGTTACATTTTTTCCATGAATCATAATCTCACTACCAAGATTGGTACGTTTCTCTTTTTGTGCCATACGTTTATCAAAATCATTGGGATAATTAAGTTGCATAGATAGATGAAATTTACTGTTTGGATTTAAGTATCCTATTTTATAAATGCCTTCAGGTATTTGTCGATCTCCTGATTTAAATTTAGGACCTAAATGACCTGAAAATGCTGTAAAGGGATAGATACCTATAAAGCTTTTTTGTCCATTTCTCTCTCCCCATACTTCTAAAATTTGTTCATGTTTTAGCCCGATAATGGTGAGTTTTTGGGGGTACATAATAAAGTTACTGTCTGCAAGTAGTCGATTTAATCTTTTTTCTGAAGAGAGTTTTTCAGCAACAGGAGAGAGTTTTTCTATCACAGGAGGTGTAGGTATTCTGCAGGTTATTTCGGTGGTATTTTTCTCTATGGTAGGTATGATGGGTTTTTCAAGAAAACATTTTTCATAGTAGGGATACCATGTGCTTTTTCCAAAAAAATAGAAAGCTAAAAGTCCCAAGAAAAGTAACATGGTAAAAAGTATAAAATCGAGTATCAATTGTTTCATAATGAATATCCTTTTATATCTGTTTTTTGAGTAATTGTGCAATTTTTAATGCACCATCTTTTGCGATTATACCTTGAAGTTTTGTACTTTTTGCTTGAAGATTCTCATTTAAGAGGGCAATAATTTCATTAAGGTTTATTGCCTCTTCTCGCATAATCCATGCAACCTTTTGGTCAGCTAAAAATTTTGCATTATAATATTGGTGGTCCCCTGCCGCATAAGGGTAGGGAACATAGAGTGTTGGACAAGCAATTGCCGAGAGTTCCCACAGTGTCGAAGCTCCTGAACGGGCAATGGCAAAATCGGCTTGTTGCATATAGGTAGAAAGTTGCGTTGTAAATCCAAAAACCTCTGCTTCTATGCCCAGTGCTTGATAAGATTTTTGCACCTCTTCAATGTTTCTCTCTCCTGCTTGATGAATGATTTTAATCCCTTTTTCTTTAAGGATTGGGGCAAGAGAAAGGGCGAGTTTATTAATGGCAACCGCACCTTGTGAACCACCTAAAAAAATAATGGTTTTAATGGTTTGTCGAATATGTGATTTTTCAAAAAACTCTTTTTTAACAGGATAGGCATGAATAGGGCTTTGAGGTTCATAGGAAGAGATAAATGCTTTGGCATAAGGACGTAACACTTTATTGAGTGACCCAATGGAGGCATTTTGTTCATGAATTACGAGGGGGATACCCAAGAGTTTGGCAGCAAAAGAGGTAGGTGCGGCTGAAAACCCACCCACACAAAAAACCACTTTGGCATGAGACTCTTTGAGAATTTTTCGAGCTTTTAAGGTGGCATTAATGAGCATAAAAATGGATTTTATTTTACCTAAAAATCCTTGATTTACAACACCTTGGGTGGGTAAAAAATGGGTTGATTGAAATTGTGTATCGTGTTCAAACCATGCTCTGTCTTGTCCTTTGGTTGAACCAATATAGACCAATGTTTTATCAAGAAGCTCTTCTTTAACCGCTTTGATAATGGCAAGGTGTCCACCTGTGCCACCACCTGTCATGACAATGCTCATGATTGACTCCTTTGAACTTTTTTAGAAATCATTAAAACAAGACCAATACTGATGGATGAAGCAATCACTTGTGAGCCACCATAACTTAAAAATGGAACAGCAATCCCTTTAATGGGTGTAATCCCTGCAATTCCAAAACTGTTAATCAAAAATGAGAAGGTTATAAGCAAGGCAGCTCCCACACAAAAGAGGTAATAGGTTGGATTGTTAATTTTACCAGCAATTTTAAAAATGCGGTAGATAATAAAAAGCATCAATCCTACTACCCCTACAATGGCAAAAAATCCAAGCTCTTCCGCAATCCCTGCAAGAACAAAGTCGGTATTGACTTCAGATAGGAAACCCAGTTTGTATTGACCATTGCCAATACCTGTTCCCCAAAATCCTCCATGATGAATGGCATCTAAAGAGTTGGAAATTTGATAGGTCTCTAGCCTATTGGCCGAGTTGTCAAAAGAGAGAAACCAATCTTTGATTCTTTTGATTCTATGAGGTTGGGTAACAATAAGCAGAATAAAGCTGGTTAGACCTAGCCCTGCCAACATAAAGAAGAATCGAAAACTGCTTCCTACCAAAATAAAGAGTACCAATAAGGTAGCAGAGAGTACCACTGTTTGTCCCAAATCTTTTTGAAATACAGCAATGAGTAAAGTACTTAAAATTAAAATACTTACATAAGGAATAAAAACTTTTATTTCATCTTTTAGACGCATTTCACCCAAAGGTAAACGGGTACGCACCAATGACCATGAAATAAACATAATAAAACCCACCTTGTAAAATTCCACAGGGGTAATCGAGGTGGCACCAAGGTTTATCCAACGCTTTGCACCTCCAATGTTGTGTACATAACTTTCAGGGAGTAGAGGCATACTCAATAAAATAATGAGAAAAGTAACAAAGAGTATCATGCCAATCGGTTTAAACCATCGGTCTGCTTCCAGTTTGCTCAACACTATTATTAATATGATACCAATAATAACCGCAATCAGTTGTCGTATAAAAAAATGGGAATCGGGAAAGTGATATTGCATGACAGCATAGCTAGAGAGAGAGTAACTCATTACTAGCCCTAAGATTAAGAGGATAACAGTGGCACCAAATAACGGTTTATCAATCATATTAAATATTCTTTTTATAGTTAGTTAATGATATTTTATCAAAACTTTTTGTAAAAGATAGTAAAATTGCGGGGAACATAGAACAGAGGACAATATGCCAGAAACAGAAAATAGAATTATTCGGTATCGTAGTGCCATATTGCTTAGTATCTTTATCACTATATCCGTTTTACTTTTTATATTCCTTATTACCATATTACGAACCATTCATTCAGACCGTTCAACTGAAAATAATTTTATAACCATTGAAAATAAAGCCATTAGAGGAAAAATTATTTCAGCCGATGATTATGTGGTCGCTTTTTCCCAAAAACAGTTTAGAGCAGAAGTGAATACATTGAGTATTGATCCTAAGAAAACAGATTTGTTTATTAATCTTTTTAGTATCTACAGTGGATTAAGTCAACAAGAGGTTAAAAGTAAATTTGTTAAAAATGGAAAAAACATTCGTGGACGTATTGTTTTATGCAAAAATTTGGATGTACGTTTGGCAAGTGATTTAAAATCATTGAGCTATAAGATGAGCAAATTGGGTATTTTTAAACCATTGGATATCAATAAGCCTCATTTGGTCTATGGGTTGGACATTTTACCAACAAGTGAGAGTCGATATTTTCCTCATCAAGACCTTTTAACCCCTGTGGTTGGGTATATGCAAACCAAAGAGCTAAATGAAGGGTATAGAATTCCTATTGGAATTAAAGGTTTAGAGAAAGCGTATATGGCTTATTTGGAACCTGAAACGGATGGTGTTGTTAAAGGGAAACGGGATGTTTTAGGTACAGTGGTATTGAATAGAAAGAGCATTGAGGTTGAACGGGTTGATGGGATGGACATACACCTCAATATTCCTTTGGATTTTCAGCACAGTGTTGAAAAGGTACTCGATGAGATGAAAGAGCAAATCGCAGCACAAGAGGTAATGGTAGCAGTAATGGACTCCTCTACTGGAAAACTACTCTCTTTGGCAAGTTCTGCACGATTTAATCCTGAACATATTCGCTCCCAAGATGTGGATGCCTTAAATCCTAATTTTTCAGAATATCTTTATGAACCAGGTTCGGTTATTAAGCCATTGACCCTTGCCATTGCTTTAGACAACAATAAAGTAAAAATGGATGAGGTCATTCCTTTGGGGGGAAAATATCGGGTCAATAGAAAGTACACGATTAGTGATGATGACTATTTTAAAGAGTTAACACCCAAAGATATTGTGGCTTACTCTTCCAATATTGGAATTGCTAAAATAGCATGGAGACTTTCAGGTAAAGAGCTTTATGATGGTTGGCGTAATTTTGGATTGGGACAACGCAGTGGAATTGACCTCTCTATTGAGTTGTCGGGTCGAATTCAACCTCCCTATCTGTTGGAATCTAAAACGTATAGTGGAAACAGTGCCTATGGGTACAGTATGTTTGTGAGCTTTTTACAGTTGTTAAAAGCCTATAGTGCCTTTAACAATAATGGTGTAGCCGTAACGCCAAAGATTGTAGATTATCTCTCTGACCACAACAATAATCAGTACGATGTGCATACCGAAGTAGATTCACTACAAGCGTGTTCGGCACAAACCGCAAGTATTATTCATGATGTGTTAATTGCAACGGTTACACGAGGAACAGGAACTTCTGCCCAATATGATGGTTTGGAGGTTGGTGGAAAAACAGGAACAGCACACATTGCCCATAAGGGGAAATATATTGAAGAGTATCACAGTAATTTTGTGGGTTTTGCAAATGATAAATTAGGACATAAGTATACCGTTGGGGTTTTTGTTATTAAACCTAAAAAGGTCTATTTTGGCTCACACACAGCAGCCCCAACTTTTCAAAAAGTGGTAGAACAGATGGTTAAATATAAGTATTTGGTGGTCGATGAAGCCTTGGCAAAAACAGATCTTGCCCAACGTGAGGTTGTTCGTAAGCAGAAACATGATGCTTATGTGAGAAAAATTCAAGCTTACAATAAGGCACATGGGATAGAATAATCAAAATTAAGGAGTTAATGGTGTTTAAAAAAATATTAAGTATGGTTGTATTAGCGGGTTTATTTACTGGTTGGTTAGCAGGTTGTGTGGGTGTTGACCCAGAAGGTAGAGGCTATTCTGTAGCGGTACCAATGGCAATGATTAATTCGACATTAGCCAAGCAATTCCCTTTAAAAGAGGAGCGTAGTTTAGGAACATTAAGTATCTCTAATCCTAATGTTTTAGGACAACAAGGTAGTAATAAATTGGGTGTTGGAACAGCATTTAAGTTTACAAACTTTTTGATTCCCAATGGTATTGGTGGAAATTTACAACTCTCTAGCGGGGTACGTTATGATTCTAATACTAAAAATTTGTATTTAGCAGACCCAATGGTAGAAGAGCTAAAGTTTCAAGATTTTTCTTTGTCGCAATATTTAACCGAAGACATGAAACGCTCTATTGGTCTGATTATTGCTGAAGTGATGGCTCAAAAACCAATTTATAACATTCAACAAAAAGCAGGAATGGGTGCAGGATTTGTTAAAGGTATTGATGTACGTGACGGACAAGTCTTTTTAACTTTTGGATTGTAAGTTATGAACAATAAACCAAAATATACGATTTTTAAAAATGCCTCTTATGCATGGGATGGATTGATTCACGCCATGAAAACTGAGACGTCATTTAAAATAGAACTCGCTGTTGCGGTAGTTTTTTTCCCATTGGTATACTTTTTACCATTGCTGTTAATCTATAAATTGGTTTTGGTGATTACCTATTTTATTATTATGATAGCAGAGTTACTCAACTCTGCCATTGAAAATGTGGTTGATTTGGTCACCTATGAAAAACATCCTCTAGCCAAATCGGCCAAAGATATTGGAGCAACTGCAGTACTCTTTTCGGTTATTTTACACCTACTTTGTTGGGTGGTTATTGGGATTGATTATTTGTAAGTAATGAACCCTACTTTATCTCTTCAATCTCTTCATCTCTTTCAAGTAAATGACAGAATTTTAATCCATGTAAAAAGATAGCCCATGAGATGTAAATCCATAAAAAAAAGAAGAGTAAAGTGCTAAGACTGCCATAAATACTAAGGTAGGTTTTGTTGTGAACAACATAAAAGATAAAGCCATTTTTGGCAATAGACCATGCCAATGAGGCAATAAATGAGCTTATACCTGCGGATCTGTTTGAGATGTCAGCATTGGCTGAAATTTTATAACTGAGAAAAAAGATAGACCATATAATAAAAAAAGGTAAAATCGTAAGGGTGTGAATACTTGAGGTTAATGTATTTTTATCCAGCAGATTTTGTATCTGTGTTGAGAGGTAAAACGAGAGTGCCAACATAATGGGAGTTAAGGTTACGAGTGTCCAGTAGATGGTGACCGAACGCCAAAAATTTCGACGTTTTGTTTCAAAAATATCATTAACAATGTAGTCGTAGTTTTTAAAAAACATCATAGAAGCAAAGAGAACGTACCCCACACCAACCATGCCCAATTTACCTGAATTTTCGACAAATGCATTGATGTAGGTGAGTATCTCTTGTGAGTGGGTTGGCATAAGATTATCAAAAAGCATGGTTTGTATACTTTGGTAAACATCGTCAAAAACGGGTAGATTTGTAAAGATAGAAAGTACAATCACGAGTAGAGGAATAATCGAAAAGAGGGTGTAAAAACTTAAACTTGCCGAGTAGTAACTGATTTTATCATTAAACAGAGCCGAGAGAAAATCCCGAATAAAGATGTAGTATTCTTTAATAAGTTGACGTATCTTTATCGGTTTTTTCATGGTTTATAAACCCATTTTTCCAGGGTTTAAAATGTTGTTGGGGTCAAAGGCTTGTTTGATGTCTTTAAAGAGTTGTATCTCTGCTTCATTAAAAGCAATGCCCATAAAAGGAGCTTTAGAAGTTCCAATACCGTGTTCACCACTAAGCGTTCCACCCATATCAACCACCAATTGAAAAATCTCTTCAATACAGTGATGTCCCTCTTCAAGTTGTGAAATATCTATCATCACATTTACGTGAATGTTTCCATCTCCAGCATGACCAAAACATGGTACTTTAAATCCATACTTTTCACCAATGGCATAGATTTCTTCTAAGGCTTTAGGCAACATAGAACGAGGAACAGAGATGTCTTCATTGAGTTTTTTATTTCCAAAGATGGTAATCGATTGTGATGCATTACGTCTGGCATACCAAAGTTTTTTACCCTCTGCTTCATCTTTGGCGATTCTAAATTCGGTGGCACCATTTTCTTTAAATGAGGCTTCGAGTATTGCAAGTTGGAATTCTACCTCTTGGGGTACATTTCCATCCACATCACCCACCAAAACTGCTCCTACTTCACTTGGCAAATCAACGCCAAGTTTTTGAATCAGGGCTTGAATAACCAATTTGTCTAAAAACTCCATGGCAACAGGATTTGCTCCAGATGCGAGTGATTTAAAAACCGCATTCATCGCATTGTCAACACTTGGGAAAATACCCATATAGGTTTTTTTAAATTTTGGTTTAGGAATCAGTTTTAACGTAAGTTCGGTTAAAACAGCCAATGTTCCTTCACTGGCAATTAAAATCCCTGCTACGTTGTATCCTGCCACATCTTTAATGGTTCGTTTTCCTGCTCGAATAACATCACCATTGGTACGAACAGCACGTAATGCCATGACATAATCTTTGGTGATTCCATACTTGGCAGCACGCATACCACCTGCATTTTCACTGACATTTCCACCAAGGGTTGAGTACTCTTCACTGGCAGGATCTGGTGGATAGAAGAGACCGAGTGCTTCAACATGTTTTTGTAAATCCATATTAATCACACCAGGTTGCACCACAGCTACCATATTTTGCGTGTCTATCTCTAAGATTTTATTCATGTGCTTTTCCATCGCCATAATAATTCCACCATTGGCAGGTAATGCACCTCCTGTAAAACCACTTCCTGCACCACGGGCTGTGATAACAATGCGATGGTCGTTACAGTATTTTAAAATCGCTGATACATCCTCTTCATGACGAGGAAAAATAACCGCATCAGGTTCATAACGTGTTCGTGTAGCATCATAACTGTAGGCAATCATGTGGGCTTTGTCATCGTAGATGTTTTCATTCCCTACGATATCGCTTAAGGCTTTTAGATGCTTTTTATCAATCATCTAAGACTCGTAACAGCAGAATAATATTCGGCATAACTTTTATTAGAAGAACCAAAAACGGATGTATCCATTTGACCAAATCGTGCATAAAATGGACTCATGGCATTGTTGGCATTATTGGTGAATGCAATGGCACCTAAAAACTTTTTGCTAACAGGGTCAAGAACACGGATTCTATCTTTGGCAACAAGCAACACCAAACCAACTTGATTGGCTTTGGCAAATCTTTCTATGTTGTCTAGGGTGAGTTTACTTTCATCCTCTTTCATAAAATCAAGTGCAAAGGCATCAGGATGAATCCATGTTTTTTGATAGCTGGTGGTAACTTGGTTGTAAACATTTTCATTGGGTGCAATAACCAAGGCATTGTTGTAAAAATTTCCCAATATCACTTTGTCACCCACTCTAGCAGGGGTTTTAATCGTTGGAATATTTTCATGCAGTAGAGCCGTATACGGTAGGACTGTAGCACTGGTCTCGCCTAAAGAGATAACCGCTTGGGTAATGGCAGAAAGATTGTTTCCATAGTTATGAAGCACAATACCACTCATACCTTGGGGGACAGCCGTGGCAAGTTCAATTTTTCCGTTAGCATCAATACTTTGAATGATGGTTTCAATACGTTGTGGTAAACCGTCCGCCATTAAAGCATAGGTAGTTAATAAGATAAATAAAAGTTTTTTCATTATTTTCCTTGAAAAATGTAATTGTAAGATTATACTTGTAAAAGATTAAAGCGTACTTTTTTGGCTAAGGTGTTGAAGAAGTAACTTTTGTATACAAAGATGAAATTATACAAAACTTTGTATAATTCGC
>DYMW01000034.1:0-7219 GCA_020721385.1 Sulfurovum sp.
CGAATAGACATTGGTTTCAAAACCTTCTCTTCCATTTAAGAAGTCGAGTTCTAATATGAAACAGACTTCAACGCAGTTGGCTCCTACTTTTTTGATGAGTGAGGCGGCAGCTTTTGCGGTTCCTCCTGTGGCGATTAAATCGTCGATGAGTAGAACATTGGCATTGGGTTTAGTAAACGCATCAATATGTATTTCTACTTCGTCAAATCCGTACTCTAGTGAGTATTTTTCAGCAACCGTGGTGTAGGGAAGTTTCCCTTTTTTTCTTACAGGTACAAAACCAATACCAAGTCTATCGGCTAAAATTGAACCAAAAATAAACCCACGGGCATCAATTCCTGCGATGTAGTCCAAATTATAACCTTCATAACGAGAGGTTAAGTGATTCATGAGCGTTTTTAGGGCGAGTGGGTTGTTGAGTAGGGTGGTGATGTCTTTAAAGATAATCCCTTGTTTTGGGAAGTTTGGTATATCTCTAATGCTTTTTTCTATGATTTTTTTATCTTCGGGTGTTAGTGTTAACATAGGTACTCTTTTTATTTTTTTTAAATTATAGCATAACAAAAGTCAACCAATCTTAAGACCGTTTGGGTAGAATCGCAACTTAAAACAGAGGTCGCAAAGATGGCAAAAAAAAGAGTACTGGTAAAGTTTTCTGGTGAAGCATTGGCTGGTGAAAATGGTTATGGTATCGACACTCAAATCTTACATTTTATTTCTCAAGAGATTAAGTTGTTAATAGATAATGGTATTGAAGTCGCTGTGGTAATTGGTGGTGGAAATATTATTCGTGGTGTTTCTGCTGCTGCTGATGGAGTAATTAAAAGAACCTCTGGAGATTACATGGGAATGTTGGCTACCGTGATTAACGGAATAGCACTACAAGAGGCATTTGAACACGCTGGACTTGATGCAAGACTTCTTTCTGCGATTGATATGCAAGAGATTGGTGAATCATTTATTGTGCGTCGTGCTAAACGTCACTTAGAAAAAGGTCGTGTGGTTGTTTTTGCTGGTGGTACAGGTAACCCATATTTTACCACCGATACAGCAGCAACACTTAGAGCGTCAGAAATAGAAGCAGAAGTGATTATTAAAGCCACCAAAGTAGATGGTGTTTATGACAAAGACCCGCATAAGTTTCCTGACGCTGTAAAGTTACCAAGTTTAACCTATGACCAAGCATTAGAAGACAACATCAAAGTCATGGATGATACTTCTATTGCATTGGCAAAAGACAATCGATTGCCAATTATTGTTTGTAATATGTTTGAAAAAGGCAATTTACTAGCAATCGTTCAAGGCAATAGAGATTTATGCTCTATTGTTGTATAGAAAATTATTTTAAAGGAATATTATGAAAATAGAAAAATTAACCGCACAAGCATTAGAGAGATTAGACTTTGACAGATACCTATTGGCAGCAGCGGTAGGTAAAAGAGCTCATGAAATTGCTAATGGTTCAGCACCATTGGTTCCTGTGAATCCTAAAACTGCCAAATTTACCGACATCGCATTGATAGAGATTGCAGAAGGTAAAATCATTGTTAGTATCGAAGGATAAACACTTTGGAGGCTTTATTAAAAAAAGCACGTAACATCACTACCATAGAGACAGCCCAAGAGCTTCTCTATGAATATTATTCAACTCACTCTCCATTTTTTTATAAAGCATTAACTTTAGCAGAACAAGCTCATGAAGGTCAAACACGTAAAAGTGGTGAACCTTATGTTATCCATCCTATTATTGTTGCTGCCATTACGGCATTGATTTCAAATGATGAAACAATGGTTATTTCAGCACTTTTGCATGATGTGGTAGAGGATACAGAGTACACAATTGAAGATATTAAAGAGATGTTTAATGCTGATATTGCATTTATGGTTGAAGGGTTAACTAAAATTGAAGTGATTCGTGATGAAGAGTTAATTCCCTCTTCTTCTAATAAAAAATTGATTTCATCCGCATTGACATTTAGAAAGATGTTGCTCTCTTCTGTTAAAGATGTGCGTATTTTGGTGGTCAAATTGTGTGACAGATTGCACAACATGACCACATTGGATGCACTTTCACCAAGTACACAACTGCGTATTTCTGAAGAGAGTATGGTGGTTTATGCACCCATTGCTCACCGTTTGGGTATCTCTCAAATCAAGAATCTTTTAGAAGATTTAAGTTTTTATTATATTTATCCCGATGCCTATAAAACGATTGACGATTATATTGTTGCTAACCGTCAAAATCTTCATTTAAAACTCAATATGTTTGTTAACAATATTGATTCATTGATGAAAGAGTATGGTTTTGAAGAGGATGATTTTGAAGTTTTTGGTAGGGTAAAACACTATCACTCGATGTATCAAAAAATGCAACGTAAAGGGATTGGAATTGATGAGATTCTTGACTTTATTGCCATTCGTATTTTGGTTAAAGAAGATATAGATTGTTATAAAGTTCTAGGTGCATTGCACTTAAATTATAAACCCATTATTTCACGTTTTAAAGATTACATTACCTTGCCTAAAGAGAATGGATACAACACGATTCATACCACGCTTTTTAACGATGATGGTATTGTCGAAGCACAAATTCGTACTTTTGAGATGCATAAAACAGCTGAATTTGGTATTGCAGCCCATTGGCGATACAAAGATGGTGGTAGAGAGAAAAAAACGGTTAATTTAGAATGGCTTCAAGGGTTACAATATCACAATGAATCTTTAGAGGAAAATTATGCTTTGGCAAAAGGTGATTTGTTTGTTGATGATATTTCAGTTTTGTCTCCTAAAGGCGATAACTATACCTTGCCACGTGAGTCGGTTGCGTTAGATTTTGCCTATGCAGTGCATTCAGAAATAGGAGATAAAGCAGTTGGTGCATTGGTCAATAAACGTACCGCATCACTCTTGACTATATTAAACAATGGTGATATTGTCAGAATCATTACCAATGATAATGCCAAAGTACACTGTTCTTGGTATGACACAGTGATGACTTCACGTGCCAAAGATGGCATACGCAGTGCATGTAATAAAAAGATTAAAGAGTGTAATCGTATTTCAGCTTTAAATATTTTTACTCAGTTAACAGGGCTTGAACATGCATTAATTCAAGAGATGTTTGAGTTATGTGAACTTAAAGATTATGCCTATAATGTAACGTCAAATCTCAAAACCTATAAAGAGGTGTTGGATGAATTTATAGAAAAATCGGTACTTATTCCTCAAGATTTTGTCTATCCTGTAGAGAGCATTCATGAGCATTTTAGGTTTATGAGCAATCAACCTATTGAAACCGTTGAGTTTGACTACTGTTGTCACCCTAAAATGGGTGATGAAATCGTTGCTTTTTATGAGAATGAAAAAGTGATTATTCATCATAAACTTTGTCAATATGCACACAAACTCATGAAAGCCAAAACACCGATGATTTATGTTGCATGGGTCAATGAAAAATCATCACGTTATCAGTTGCTTATTAGCCTTCAAAACCGTAAAGGTATTTTGGCAGAAATGCTTCATAAATTGGCAAGTTTGGATTTGAACATACTCAGCATTAATTTGGGAATTAAAAATTCGGAGAGTGCCGAATTTTGTAAACTTGAAGTTGAAACCAAAGAGCAGAACAGTAAAAAGCTTCAAGATAAGCTTGAAAAGAAGTTTAAATTGATTGAAATGATTAATTTAACCGATGCATACAGTAAAAAATAAATAGAGGGAAATAGATGTCAAAAACAGAATTAATTCAAACAGCTTTAAATGAAATCAGTAGAGGAACTGCTGAAATTATTGATATGGAACGTATAGAAAAATTGGTTACAAAGTTTTATAATGAGGGTGAACACTATACGGTAAAAGCTGGTTTTGACCCAACAGGTGCCGATTTACATTTAGGGCATACTGTATTGCTTCAAAAGTTACGAATTTTTCAAAATCATGGTGGGCGTATTCAACTGCTTATTGGAGATTTTACAGCCACCATTGGTGACCCAACAGGAAAAAGTGAAACCCGAAAAATATTGAGCCGTGAAACAATTATGGCAAATGCACAAACCTATCAAGACCAAGTTTTTAATGTTTTGGATGCCTCAAAAACCGATGTGGTATTTAATGCCAAATGGTTAGAGGCGTTGGGTGCGGGTGGTATGGTTGCGTTAACCACCACATTTAACGTGGCAAGAATGCTAGAACGTGATGATTTTGAAAAACGGTACAGAGGTGGGCAAAGTATCTCCATTTCTGAATTTATCTATCCACTTCTTCAAGGGTATGATTCGGTTGAGTTAAAGTCAGACATTGAAATAGGAGGAACCGATCAGAAGTTTAACCTATTGATGGGACGACATCTTCAACGTGCGTACAATGTGGGCAAAGAACAAGCCGTACTCATGATGCCGATTTTAGAAGGACTCGATGGGGTTCAAAAAATGAGTAAGTCACTAAACAATTATATTGGTATTACAGAAGAACCAAATGATATTTATGCTAAGGTACTTTCGGTATCAGATGAATTAATGTGGCGTTATTATGAGCTTTTGAGCGAAAAATCTTTGGAAGAAATTGGACAAATGCGTGAAGATGTAGCAAATGGTCTCTTACATCCTAAAATCGCTAAAGAAAATTTGGCTTTAGAGATAACTGCTAGATTTTATAATGAAGAGTCTGCTAAGATGGCTAAGAGTGAGTTTGATAATGTGTTTAAATCAAATCAATTACCTACCGATATGGATGAGTTTGAAATGGAGAATGATATTTGGGTCTGTCAAGCATTGGTTAATGCAAACATGGAGCCATCAACATCTCAAGCCAGACGAGATATTAAGCAGGGTGCTGTTCGTATTGACCAAGAGAAACTCTTGGATGAAAAGATGAATTTAACCACTGGTGAGTATATTTTACAGGTAGGTAAAAGGAAATTTGCAAAAGTAAAGGTAAAGTAGTGGCATTTAAATCTTTTAAAATCGGAAAATATACAATCGAGAAACCTATTGTTCAAGGTGGTATGGGTGTTGGTATCTCTTGGGATCAATTGGCTGGAAATGTAAGTTTAGAGGGTGGTCTTGGTGTCATCTCTGCTGTTGGTACAGGTGTCTATAAAAATAGAGCCTATGTCAATAAAGTAGTAGGAAAAGAGAAGCGACCTTTAGATGCCATTAACTTTTACTCGTACGAAGCATTACAGAAAATTTTTGATAATGCTCGTGAAATTTGTGGTGATAGACCATTGGCAGCCAATGTGTTGTATGCACAAAGTGAATACAATCGTGTTGTAGAAGATGCGTGTAAGGTGGGTGCGAATATTATTATTACAGGGGCTGGATTACCATTAACCATGCCTGAAGCTACTAAAAATTATCCCGATGTTGCATTGGTACCGATTGTTTCTACGGCAAAAGCACTTAAAATTTTATGTAAGCGTTGGAAAAAAACACACAACAGATTGCCTGATGCAGTTATCGTAGAAGGACCTTTAAGTGGTGGACACCAAGGGTTTAAATATGATGAGTGTTTTTTACCTGAAAATCAATTGGAACAAATTTTACCTCCTGTGGTAGAAGAGGCAAAAAATTGGGGTTCAATGCCCATCATTGCAGCAGGTGGAGTATGGGATCATGATGATATTGTCAGAATGATGGAACTTGGGGCCGATGCGGTACAAATGGGTACACGATTTATTGGTACAATTGAGTGTGATACAAGTGAGGTCATGAAAAATATTATTATTGATGCCACAGAGGATGATATTAAACTCTTTAAATCTCCTGTTGGGTATCCTGCTCGTGGTGTTAGAACCCAACTTCATAGAGATATTGAAGCGGGAACTGCTCCTAAAGTGGCTTGTATTTCAAACTGCGTTGCACCTTGTCATCGAGGAGAAGAAGCTAAGATAGTTGGTTATTGTATCGCCGATAGATTAAGTGATGCGTATGATGGAATTAAAGAGACAGGACTCTTCTTTACAGGTGCTAATGGTTATAAACTTAAAGAGATTATAACCGTCAAAGAACTTATGGAGAAGTTAATGAATGGAGAAGAAAATTCTTAAAACAAACAGATTTTTTAAAAAAATAATATTATCATTTATACTATTATTTTTTTCTACAGCACTTTTTGCAGAGAATGATTTTATAAAAAGTCAAATACGTCAAGGTGAATTAAAATTGTATTTTAGTTCAGACATTGAGCGTGTCACCTATTTTTCAATTCCAACTAAAGAGGGAGTAACCAAGTATGTTTATGACATTCATGGTGCTACCCTTCCTCTTGAAAAAGGAATATCTCATCACAGTTTTCGAAATATTGAGTCGTTTAAAATTGGACAAAATTCATCAACAAAGTTACGTATGGTTATTCAATCCAAACAAAAATTTAAAGAGAATCACACGTTTGTAGGTAAGGTACTTACGATTCCTTTAATTCATGAAAAGAACGGAAATCTACAGAAAAGTAATGAAATCAGACGTTCAAAAAAACAGTACATTGTTGTTATTGATGCAGGACATGGTGGTAGAGATGCAGGTGCTTCTAAAGATGACATAAAAGAGAAGCAAGTTGTTTTATCCGTTGCAAAAAAGTTAAAAAAACAATTGCAAAGAAGAGGATATATGGTTTACATGACACGTGATGATGATAAATTTGTAAATCTTCCAAACCGAACAGAGTTTGCCAATAAGAAAAAAGCCAATATTTTTATATCCATTCATGCCAATGCTGCACCAACAAAACAAGTTGCCAATATTTTTAAAGGCATAGAGGTCTATTATCTTTCACCTGCTAGAACCGAAAGAGCCAAAAAAGCAGCAGAAAAAGAGAATGCTGTTATGCTTGAAGGAAAAGATTTTTATATTAAAAATGAGTATCTCTCTTTGCTTAATCGGGAAAAAATTGTAGAATCTCATAAATTAGGCTTGGATGTCAGAGGAAATATGTTAAGTAATGTACGAAGTGCTTACAATAATGTAGAAGATGGTGGTGTTAAAACAGCGAATTTTTGGGTACTTGTAGGTGCTCAAATGCCTGCTATTTTGGTAGAAACAGGATATATAACCCATCCACAAGAGAGTCAAAATCTTGTGGAGAGTAAGTATCAATACCTTTTAGCCAAAGGTATTGCCCAAGGAATTGAACACTATTTAGGCAATAAGCATTATTAAGATAGAAGTACCTTATTTGTGGTACTTTCTATGAATTCTGTAGAACCAACAAGGCATCTCGATAA
>DYMW01000034.1:7319-15180 GCA_020721385.1 Sulfurovum sp.
CCTTATTTGTGGTACTTTCTATGAATTCTGTAGAACCAACAAGGCATCTCGATAATGGGTTACTAATTCACTATTAAGTAATGTATCAATTTTTTCAATTTCATTTGAATATCATCTTTTTTATTCCAGTTTTAATTTTTTAATATACAATGGTATCTAAAATTTAAGGAAAATCATGAAAAAATCAATTCTTACCTTTCTCTTCATCGCATTACCATTAATCACTATGGCAAAAGAACCTCTCACTTATGGAACTGCCAGTTTGGAGTGTCCTGCCTACAATAACATGAAGCATACCACCAATACCAGTAATATTCAATTAGAAGTAGGTAAACAATATCGAATCTTACAAAAGAATGATGGTCAAATTCTAACGTTAATAGAAGGTGCAAGTATTCCTCAACGTTGGGTACGAGAGGTATGTTTTTCAGATACCAAGAACGAAGAAAAAAAGAGCATCACATCGGCTTCAAAAGTTACTACAGCTCCACAGAATTTATTGGCAATCAGTTGGCAAAATGCTTTTTGTCAAACACATCAATATAAAAAAGAGTGTAAAAATATGAGCAGTAGAGATTTTGGAGCTTCAAACTTTGTGCTTCATGGTCTTTGGCCTCAACCAAGAAACAATCAATACTGTAACGTGAGTAAAAAAGAAATTGGTATGGATAAAAATAAGCAATGGAATCAATTAAGTACTTTAGATTTAAATACCACCGTACGTAATGAACTCTCAAAATTAATGCCTGGTTACGCCTCTAATTTACATCTTCATGAGTGGGTCAAACATGGAACTTGTTATGGAACTTCTGCCAATGAATATTATGCTCATGCAATGAACTTATTGAAACAGGTTAATGAATCAAGCGTTCAAACTTATTTTATAAACAATATTGGGAAAACGGTTAATTTAAAAGATATTCGTAATGTGTTTAGTGAAGCATTTGGAAAAAAGAGTGGGGAACACATTACGATGAATTGTGACCATGGATTAATTACCGAATTATGGCTTCACATTGGAAGTGGTGAAGCCAATTTAGATGTATTGTTACCTAAAGGTGAAACCCCTAAGAGTCGTTGTTATCAAGGGCGTATTGATGCTGTTGGGTATTAATTTTTTGAAAATTCTCTAAAGAAATTAAACTTAATTCTATATTCCGTCCAACTTCACGTTCACATTTTGCAATGATATTTTGGAAAAACGTTAAATCAGAATTTTTTGCAAAAACCAAAATATCAGCACCTGAATCTAAAGCATCTAGCAACATCGTTCCCGCTTTTAGATAGGTCAATTGTGAATGTGTTTTCAAAAGAGTTTGACCTGCTAATTTGGATGATTTAGAAAATGAAACCACTTTTGCACCACTCTCTATAATAGCTAAATTGGTACTTTGAATCAACGCTTGTGAATGATTGTCTCCCACATAAAAAGCAATACTTTCATTTTTGAAAGAGTCTCCTGTAAATGTATGTGATTTTTTACTCAGGGTTAAATTTGAAATTCTATCAATAAACGATGTTTTTTGAGTAAAGCCAATCATCTTTTTGAGTTCATTAATTTGTTGCCCATAATCTTTATAATTAAAAAGATTGTTCTCATATTCACAACAAGCAATTCCATTAAATTCATCATTAATAGCCGACAATATAGCCTCTTTATGCTCTGAGCCATTGTGAATCATTCTTGCAGCCAAAACCAATATGGCATCACCAATATACTCATGATTGTAGTTAAACGTCTCTGAAGCATAATGAAGAGGGTAGAGGGTATGATAATATTCCAAATCAGCTTCACTAGCAAAGGGTGCCAACAGTTCAAAGCTTTGCATAAAATCATCATCATTCAAAATTAAACCATTATTAGAACGATAGGTTGAAGCAGGGTCTATCTGTAATTCTGTTCCAAGTTGCTCTATAATCGTTACAATTGGTTCATCGGCAGTTACAATCAAACCATTGACTTTTAGAATAATATTTTTATTTGGAAAAGAAAAATCAAGATTTTGTGTCTTAATAATTTCTAAAACATTTATAAGTTTTAAATCTTTATTGACTGTTAAAACGAAATGTTTATAGTAAGGTAAATAATCTGTTTTGGCATTAAAAAAAAAGGCTTTTATTTTCAGATTTAATATGTTTTCAAATGGCATGGGTGACTCCTAAAAGTTTTAATTATTAATTCTATATAACCATAGTTATGATTAAAATAGAGTGAGGTTATTAAAAAACGTAGAAGAAATATTTTAAAATGAGAAGATTTGTCTTTTGTAGGGACAAAGTAATACCTTGTCCCTATATAGTAGAATCGGTTACGCAGTAGCCTCAGTAAATATCTGTTTGGCTTTTTGAACATGGAAATTAAGTCCAATCTCTTTTTCGGTACATCCAAGAGCAAGGGCTACCATTTGTGGCATGTGTAGAACTGGAATGGCTACATCACGACCAATAACTTTACCTACGCTATCTTGATACGTATCCATTTTTAAATGACAAAGAGGGCAGGGTGTTACTACCATATCTGCATTGTTATCAATCGCATCAACAAGAGCATTTCCTGCCAACACTTCTGAAGTATGGTTTGCTTGTAACTCTACATGGAAACCACAACATTTATTTTTACTTGCGTAATCAACAGGTTTACCTTCTAAAGCTACAATCAACTGGTCTAAAGAGGTTGGGTTGTATGAATTCTCTCCACCGTTGCTTTTGTGGTGTAATTCACTTGGTCTAATGTTGTGACAACCATAGAATGGTGCAATGTTAAACATACTAAGTGGAGTTACAACTTTATCTTGAACATTTTCTAAACCATACTCTTCAATGATGGCATATAAAAAGTGTTTAATCTCACTGGTACCTTTGTACTCTAAACCTACTTCTTTAAGTTTTTCATTCACTCTGGCTTTTAGTTCAGGGTTGGTATCAAGTGCATGTTTGGTCATGGCAGAGTTGAGTTGACACGTATTACAAATGGTAATCATGGTTAACCCTAATTTTTCTGCATAACAGATGTTTCTAGCATTTAAAACGTGTGCTAAGAATTCATCAAAATCTTGTAAGTGACTTGCACCACAACAACTTGCTTCTTCTAAAATGGTAATTTTAATTCCTAACTTATCGGCTACAGCAAGAGTAGATGACAGTAGTTCAGGTGTAGATTGTTTGGCTGTACATCCTGTAAACAGTGCATAGTGTAATTGGCTCATCTTTTCTCCTTATAGCTTGTTGGTCATTGAGATTTCAATCAGTTTTTGAATCTCAGAAAGATTTTTAGATTTTGGTACATTGTCTACCCATGGAAGGGCATCATTCCAATGAATTTTTCCAGCTTTTATCATTTTAACCGCTGTACTCATGTGTTTGTACATCCCTAAATAACCCTCAGAGTAAAGAACAATATCGGCTTCATCAAGGAAACCATGTTTTTTCATGCTTCGTACAAAACCTTCAGCATGACGTGTTGCCACATTGCTAACTGCTACACGTTTCTCAAATTGTAGGTTATGAAGTTTGGTAATTTTTTCGATTGGATTAATCTCTTTTGGACACGCTTCCGCACACTCAAAACATTTCACACAATCCCAAACACCTTGACCTGCTTGGGCAGTCATTTCAAGTCTCTCTATTCCAGCAGAGTCTCTGGTATCCACGGTAAATCTATACGCAGCCACAAACGCTGCAGGTCCTAAGAATGCATCGTTTACTTCAAGGGCAGGGCAAGAGTAGTGACACGCACCACACTGAATACACAAATCAGAATCTAAAAAGTTGTTAAACTCAGCAATTGATTGTTTGGTTTCATGTTCAGGATGTGGCTCAACATCAGCAACCACAAAAGGTTTAACTTTGGCGTGTTTTTCCCAGAAGTCTGACTTATCAATAATCATATCTTTAACAACACGCTTTTTACTTGATGGCTCAAATACCAGTTCGTTGTTAAAAAGATTGAGCAATTCCATGGCATTTTGTTTACAGGCCAAAGTCGCTTTACCATTGACTTTAATGGCACATGCACCACAAATTCCATGACGACAAGAACGTCGATAAGAGAAAGAACCATCATGTTCCCATTTAATTTTGTTCATTAGGTCAAGAATCAAATCATCTTTTCCCACTTCCATCTCATACTGTTTATAATATGGAAGGTAATCAGTTTCAGCATTAAATCTAAATGCTTTTATGGTTACTTTTCGATTTTCACTATTTTTAGTTACACTCATCATGACCTCCTTAATATGATCTTTCTTTAGGCTCAAACTTACCAAGCACAACATCACCCCACTCTGTTGTTATGTTGTAATCTTTATCCATATAAGCATAGGTATGTTTCAAAAACTTTTCATCATTTCTGGTTGGGAAATCTTCACGGAAATGACCACCACGGCTCTCTTCTCTCATTAATGCACCAACAACGATGAATTTTGAAAACTCCAACATGTGACCAAGCTCTATGGCTTCTTGAAGGTCAGTATTGAATGTTTTAGACTTGTCATCAATACGAATATGGTTAAATCTTTTGAGTAAATCATCAATTAATGCCAATTGCTCTTCAAGTGACTCTTTGGTTCTAAATACACCCGCATTTTTGGTCATACCATTTTGAAGCTCTACTCTAAGTTTTGGTACGCTTTCCATTCCATTCGAGGTTCTCAATTTTTCCATTTCAGCCAACATTGCATCAGCATCCGATACAGAAGCAGGACGAAGTTCAATACCTTCATTAAGTGCTTTAACCATATTTTCACCCGCATGACGACCAAACAATAGGGCTTCTAAAACCGAGTTTGCACCCAATCTGTTTGCACCATGAACGGATACACAAGAACACTCACCAGCAGCATAGAAACCTTCTACCAATTCGGTTGGAGATTTACGAACTTGACAATTAATGTTGGTTGGAATTCCACCCATAGAGTAGTGTGCAGTAGCAGAGATATGAATAGGCTCTTTAAGCATGTCTTGACCTTGGAATGCAATTGCCAACTCTCTAAGTTCTGGAAGTTTGGTCAAAATAATTTGTGGGTCTAAGTGTGTCAAATCAATATTAACCGATTGACCATCTTTACCAACACCTTTTCCATCACGAACCTCTTGCATAATTGCACGGCTTACAACATCACGAGAAGCAAGTTCCATAGCATTTGGAGCATATTTACTCATAAATCTTTCACCCTCAGAGTTGAAAAGACGACCACCTTCACCACGTGCAGCTTCTGAAATAAGTACACCAGAACCACCAAGACCACTTGGATGAAATTGTACAAACTCCATATCTTCAAGTGGAAGACCGTGACGTGCAACAATAGAGAGAGAATCTCCTGTATTGGCATGGGCATTGGAGTTAAATCGATACGCTCTTGCGTGTCCACCTGTTGCGAACATGGTTACTTTTGCATTAAAAATGGCAGGTTCAGAAGTACGAATATTGTATGCAGATACTCCTGAAACTTTACCATCTTTATAGATAAGGTCAGCACAGTACCACTCATCAAATACTTCAATTCCTGCTCTATGTGCTTGTTCATAAATGGTTTGAAGTAGGGTTAAACCTGTTCTATCTTTGGCATAACACGCTCTTGGTTGTGATTGTCCACCAAATGGTCTTATGGCAATATCACCCTCTTTATCTCTTGAGAAAACAGCCCCCATTCTCTCTGCCCAACGAATGGTCTCTGGTGCTTTAGTACACATCAGCTCAACACAATCTTGATCGGCTAAATAATCAGAACCTTTCACGGTATCAAATTCGTGAAGTTCTGTAGAGTCATCTTTGCCTAGTGCTGCATTAATCCCACCTTGTGCTGCTCCTGAGTGGCTTCTAAGTGGGTGAAGTTTTGTAATAACCGCTGTTCTTTTACCTGCTTCTGTTAGCTCTTTTGCTGCCGCTAAACCAGCCAATCCAGCACCAACAACTACAGCGTCATATTCGTAGATTTTAACATCCATACTGCCATTTCCTTTTAAATAAGAATTTGTAAAGATTATATCCTAAGCCATTATAAGTTAATTGAATGATAATTACATACTTTTATATCAACGTAATTATGTTACAATTTTTCCAGAAATATAAGGGTTTTTACGTGAATAAAGAAGATTATCTAATAAAGAAATTAAGTTCAAATTATATAGGAGATGATGGTGCAGTCATAGGTAACAAGGTCTACAGTATGGATGCTTTTTTTGAGAATGTTCATTTTAAACGCACGTGGATGAGCCTAAAACAGATTGCACGAAAGGCGATGTTGGTCAATATTTCTGATGCCATTGCCATGAATGCCAAACCATTGTATGCTTTGGTAACACTCTCTTTACCTTCTACCATTACTACCGATGATATAGATGAAATTTTACTCGCACTTCATACGGTGGCGAGTGAATATGGTTGTGAAATTATTGGTGGTGATACCATTGCAGGAGAGCGTTTAGATTTTAGTATTACCATCATTTCCGAAACCCAAAATGCCTTAACGCGAAAAGGATTGAAAGAGGGTAATTTATTGGCCTATACAGGAGTTTTAGGAGAGAGTAAACGGGATTTAAACAGACTATTTAAGGGGGAAGTGATAGCAGAAAATTCTAAATTTATAGAGCCTATCTTACGGCAAGAGTTTATAGAGAAGTCGCGACCTCATCTATGCGTAGGTATGGACATTAGCGATGGGTTATTTTGTGACACCAATAAACTATTGGATTATAACAGTATGGGATTTGAACTTTTAATTGAAATAAGCAATGAGATAGGTTCAAGTGGAGAAGAGTATGAGATGTTAATAGGCTTTGCAAAAGAGAATGTAGAATTGATTCAAAAAATAGCAGATGGGTTAAATTTACCCTTAACGATTTACGCCAAAGTGTGTAAAAATGACACCAGATTTAACTGTATTGGGCATCATTTTTAAAATCTACGTCTATATTTTGCTATAATCTTCCGAATTAAAAATAGGACAAACAATGGATAAAATTAAAATAGGTGTAATAACCACCAGTGATAGAGCAAGTGCAGGAATCTACGAAGATATTTCAGGCGTAGCGATTATGGATACCATGAAAGAGTATCTATTAAATGAGTGTGAATATGTCTACCGATGTATTCCTGATGAGCAGTCAATTATCGAAACCACGCTCATTAAACTCTCTCGTGATGAGAAGTGTGACCTTATTGTAACCACAGGTGGAACAGGTCCTGCTCTTCGAGATGTAACCACTGAAGCCACGGAAAATGTCTGTCAAAAACTCTTACCAGGTTTTGGTGAGCAGATGAGAGCGGTTAGTTTAAAGTATGTACCAACTGCCATTCTGTCACGTCAAACCGCAGGTATCTGTAATGGTTCACTGATTATTAACTTACCAGGAAAACCAAAATCTATTCGTGAATGCTTAGATGCTGTATTTCCTGCTGTTCCTTACTGTATTGATTTAATCGGAGGCTCTTTTATGGAAGCCAATGAAGAAGTTATTAAAATTTTTAGACCCAAAAAATAAGAAAGAGAAAATAATGGAAGTAGCCTTTATAGAACAGAAATTAAACGAAATTTACGCCGAACTAGAAAAAGAGGTCATGCAAGTTTTAATGGATGAGTCACTCAATAAAAAATATACCAATATTCGCATGAAACCTTTAAAGTCAACCAAACAAATTTTACAAAATGCCCTTGAGAGCATTAAAATGGTAGACAGATTAGCCAAAGAGGAGTTAGAAAAGTGAGAAAGATAATCTTTTTACCTTTTCCTATTTTTGTATTGGCAGAAGATAACTCTTTAATAAGGGTGTACACTCTCCTAAACTACCAGATTCCTCTAAAGCTTTAAAGTAGAAATTTTGAGTTTAGAGAGATTTTTGGTCGATGGTGTTTAAACCACT
>DYMW01000035.1 GCA_020721385.1 Sulfurovum sp.
AAAGAAGTCATCACAAAATAAATTGTAGTCTCCATACTTTAGCCAATAGATGAATTGTGGTTTTATTGATGTTCTATTTATAATAATTATACCCAAAACAACTTTTGGCTATAATCACGCAATTTTTAATATAGAGTTAGGAAAACATAGTGATTACATTAAAAGAAGCATTAACAAAAAGCAAAGAAGAGCTTGACGCGTTAAAAGTTGAAATGGAAGTCAAAGCCAAAGCGGGTGGGTTGAATGCTTACATTGATTTTTCATCAGCAGGAGAGGGGATTCCTATTCTGATTAAAGACAATATTCAGGTTAAAGATTGGGCAATTACCAGTGGCTCTGAGATTCTTCAAGGATATGTTGCTCCTTATAATGCAACGGTTATAGAAAATTTATTTGCCAAAGGTTTCTCGGCATTTGGTCGCTCGAATATGGATGAGTTTGCGATGGGTTCAACAACGGAGAGTTCTTTTTATGGAGTGACTAAAAATCCTTATGGAGAAGATAGGGTTCCAGGTGGAAGTTCGGGTGGTTCAGCTGCGGCTGTGGCAGGGGGGATTGCCATTGCTGCTTTGGGTTCTGATACGGGTGGTTCTATTCGTCAACCTGCTGCTTATTGTGGTTGTGTGGGAATGAAACCAACGTATGGTCGTGTGAGTCGTTTTGGGTTGGGGGCTTATGCTTCAAGTCTTGACCAAATTGGACCAATTACTCAAAATGTGGAAGATGCCGCAATTTTATATGATGCAATTGCTTCTCATGATGAAAAAGATTCAACCAGTTCAGCGTTGGAATTAAAAAGCATTGTTGAAAACTTGAATCCCAATAGAAAATTAACCATTGCCGTGATTGATAACTATGTGTCTGAAGCAAGTGAAGATATTCAAAAAGCATACAACAAGACTGTAAAAGCACTTGAAGAGGCTGGACATACAATTGTTCATAAAAATATGGCAAATACCAAATATGATATTGCAACCTATTATATCATTGCCACAGCAGAGGCAACCACTAATTTGGCACGATATGATGGAATCCGTTATGGGAATCGTCAAGAGGGTGCCAATTTGGCGGAGACATTTACCAATACACGAAGCCTGTTTGGTGAAGAGGTTCAGCGAAGAATTTTGTTAGGAAACTTTGTACTTTCAGCAGGGTATTATGATGCCTATTATGTGAAAGCACAAAAAGTACGACACCTGATTCGTGATGAGTTTAATGTGGTTTTTAAAGATGCAGATTTAATTTTATCTCCTGTTGCTCCAACAGTTGCACCTAAAATTGGAAGTATTCATGACCCACTAGAGATGTATAAGAGTGATATGTATACTATTGCAATTAACCTAGCAGGTCTTCCAGCCATCTCTTTGCCTGTTGGAAAAGATGATGAAGGAATGCCAATTGGTCTTCAATTGATTGGGAAAGCATTTAACGAACAAGCTGTGTTTGATGGAGCCTTGAGTCTTGAACAAGTCATTCAGTATACAAAATAATCACCAAAGTAACCAGAAAGGAATTTTATGAACATTAAAAAAAGAGCATTAACATTTGAAGATGTACTACTGGTACCACAACACTCAACGGTACTTCCTAAAGAGGTTTGTATTAAAAGTAATTTAACCAAACGGGTAACACTCAACACGCCTTTGGTATCAGCTGCGATGGATACCGTAACCGAATACAGAACCGCCATTGCCATGGCACACCTTGGTGGAATTGGAATTATTCATAAAAATATGGACATTGCTACTCAAGCCAAACAGGTGAGCAAAGTTAAAAAATCAGAAAGTGGGATTATTATTGATCCTATTTTTATTGGACCAGATAAAATAGTAGCCGATGCGGATGCATTGATGCGTGAATATAAAATTTCTGGTGTACCTGTTGTTGATGCCAATAAAAAACTGTTGGGTATTATTACCAACCGTGATATGCGTTTTATTACAGATATGAGTGAAAAAATTTCTGAGGTGATGACCAAAGCTCCTTTGGTAACTGCAAAAGCAGGAACAACTTTAGAAGAGGCTTCTAAAATTCTACAAAAACATAAGATTGAAAAGTTACCAATTGTAGATGAGAACAATATTCTTCATGGGCTTATTACCATTAAAGATATTGAGAAAAAAGTGCAGTTTCCAAATGCCAATAAAGACAAACATGGACGACTTCGTGTCGGTGCAGCCATTGGTGTGGGTCAAATGGATCGTGTAAAAGCTTTGGTTGAAGCAGGTGTCGATGTGATTGTACTTGATTCAGCACATGGTCATTCACAAAGAATTATTGATACACTTAAAGAGATAAAAGCAAATTTTGATGTGGATGTGATTGCAGGAAATATTGCAACAGGAGCTGCTGCTAAAATGTTAATTGAAGCAGGAGCTGATGCAGTTAAAGTTGGAATTGGACCTGGTTCTATCTGTACCACTAGAATTGTTGCAGGTGTGGGTATTCCTCAAATGTCAGCCATTGATGAGGTGGCACAAGTGGCCAATGTATTGGGTGTTCCTGTGATTGCTGATGGGGGTATTAAATATTCTGGAGATGTTGCCAAAGCATTAGCCGTGGGTGCGAGTTCTGTTATGTTGGGTTCAGCATTGGCAGGAACCTATGAAGCTCCTGGTGAGATGATTTTATTTAATGGACGACAGTTTAAAGAGTATCGTGGTATGGGAAGTATTGGTGCAATGACCAAAGGGAGTACCGATCGTTATTTTCAAGAGGGAACAGCAACCGATAAACTTGTACCTGAAGGCATTGAAGGACGCGTACCCTATCGTGGTAAAATAGAGTCTGTGGTACATCAAATGCTAGGTGGACTTAGAAGTTCTATGGGCTATTGTGGTTCAAAAGATATTCAAACTTTTTGGGAAAAAGCAGAGTTTGTTGAGATTACATCGGCAGGACTAAAAGAGAGTCATGTACATGATGTGACCATTACCAAAGAATCTCCTAATTATCATATGTAAATCATAAAAACTTATGGAAGAATATACCCATTATTCTTTCATGAAATGAGAATAAATCTTCTTTATTTTCATCTTTAAAACAAAATTAAAACTGTTTTGGGTATAATCTCAAACTTTTTAAAATATCAACTTTAAAATATCAATGATAAAGGGTTTGCAATGTACGCAATCATTAAAGCAAGTGGTCAACAATTCAAAGTTCAAGAGGGTGATATCATCTGTTTTGATAACATGAATTTAGAGCCAAAAAGTGCTGTAGAGTTCAAAGAAGTTCTAGCATTAGACAATGGTGAATTAACTATAGGAGTTCCTTTTGTAGAAGGTGCTGTGGTTAAAGGTGAGGTGATTAACGAAGGTCGTGATAAAAAAGTTATCATCTATAAAAAAAGAAAAAGAAAAGATTCAAAACTTAAAAGAGGTTTCAGAAGAGACTTTACAAGAGTTAGAATTACAAGCATAGCAGCATAAGGAGCATAATATGGCACACAAGAAAGGTCAAGGTTCAACTCAAAATAACCGTGATTCAGCTGGACGTCGTCTAGGTGTAAAAAAATATGGTAGTGAAACAGTAATTCCTGGTAATATTATCATTAGACAAAGAGGAACAAAAGTTCATCCAGGTACAGGTGTAGGTATGGGTAAAGATCATACTATTTTTGCACTTATTGAAGGTGTTGTTAAATTTGACAACGTTAAAAAAAGCAAAAAAAGAGTTTCTGTTATTCCTGCATAATCTCAATACTTATAGTAGATAAGTTCCTTATAGTAATATATGGAACTTATCTTTTTTCATTTAATTATGAAATTTTTCGTTTCTTAGAGTATTTTTCAAATTCCAAATCTACTTTTATCATGGTTTTATAATCTACAATACCATTTGCAATCAATTTGTGTTTCATTTGAAATTGAACAACTACGTTGTATGTTTCTTCACCAAATAGACCATCTTCAATTAAATTGTTTCCTAAATAATTTAAATTTCGTTGTAGTATAAGTACCATCATTCCTTCACTGCCTAGAGATAAATTCTCAAAATCATACGCTTGCTCTTCCATATGCCATTCCTTGTAATATAACGAGATAGAGTATCATACAGAAAATTTGTTTATGATTTTGTAAAGGATTTTTTATAATTTTTTTAAAAAATATTTACAAAGTTTTTTTTTATTTTTATATGTATAAAATTAAATATTATTGCTTTTAAAATGTTATTTTAAAAGCAGTTTTTAGTTTCAATCAAACCCACATCGACTTTTGGGTATAATTCCAAAAATTATTTTATTTTGCTTCAAAGTATTAGACGAGAATGAAGTGTAAGTAGTGTTTTGTGTATAAAACAAAGGAAATAGATGTTTGTAGATAGTGTAGATTTAATTGTAAGTTCAGGTAAAGGTGGGGCAGGATGTGTCTCATTTTGGACTGAAAAGTTTGTTACCAAAGGTGGTCCAGATGGTGGTGATGGTGGTAAAGGTGGTTCGGTTTATTTTGTAGTAGATAACAATACCGATACCCTTTCAGCTTTAAGAGGACGTAACCATATGAAAGCAGAGAATGGTCGTCAAGGTGAGGGTCGTAGATGTTACGGTCGTAAAGGTGAAAGCATTGATATTGTTGTGCCTCCAGGGACACAGATTGTAGATGCTCAGACCAATGAAGTGTTGTTCGACTTGGTAGAAGAGGGTGAAAAAGTACTCTTTTTAGAAGGGGGAAAAGGTGGTTTAGGAAACATGCACTTTAAAAGTTCTACCAATCAACGACCAACTTATGCTCAACCTGGTTTACCTGGTGTAACCAAAGCCATTCGTTTAGAGATGAAACTGATTGCAGATGTTGGTTTGGTCGGGTATCCAAGTGTGGGTAAATCAACACTCATTGCAGCCGTTTCTAATGCCCGTCCTAAAGTAGCAAGTTATGAATTTACAACGTTAACACCCAATCTTGGTGTGGTCATGGTTGGTGAATACGATTCCTTTATGATGGCAGATATTCCTGGTATTATTGAAGGGGCTAGTGATGGTCGTGGACTTGGTTTGGAATTTTTAAAACACATTGAACGCACCAAAACATTGTTGGTGATGGTGGATGTGGCAAACTATCGTGAGATGAAGTATCAGTATGAGACTTTGTTGGTAGAATTGCAACGTTACTCCGAAGAGTTGGCAGGTCGACGATTTGCGGTTGCCATTACCAAATGTGACTCTTTTCCTGTAGATGAAGTCAATACTTTAACCGAACAATTTTTAGAAGATATTGGACTACAAGCCAATACCACACTCAATAAATTTAAAGCCAATAAAGCGTATATCTCTTATGGTTTTGAAGAAGGGTTTGGAGTAGATTTACCTGTTAATGAACCACTGTTTGTTTTACCTATCTCATCGGTATCTCATTTGAATACAGAAGCATTACGTTACACACTTAAAAATTTTGTGAACGCTGTAGAAGAACAAGAGAAAGCATAGTCATGAAATATCAGCGTGTGGTAATAAAAGTTGGGTCGCATGTTTTAACAGAAAAAGGAGCTTTGGCAGAAGATCGAATGGAAGACCTTGTTGCTTTAATTGTTGCCATTATGGCAAAAGGTCAAGAGGTTATTTTGGTGAGTTCAGGAGCGGTTTCAGCAGGTTATACTGTGTTGCCTTTGGATAAATCAAGTATTGGTAACAAGCAGGTACTCGCAGCCATTGGTCAGCCATTGTTGCTTAAAATGTATCAAGAGAAGTTTGCAAAGTACAATATTTTATGTTCGCAAGTGCTTTTAAGTGCAGCCGATTTGGATTCAAAAAAACGTACCCATTTGGCTCAAGTTGCCATTAACAATTTACTTTTAAATTCGGTGGTACCCATTATCAATGAAAACGATGTGATTGCGACCGAAGAGTTGGTTTTTGGAGACAATGACCAACTATCGGCGTATGTAACTTTTAATTTTGATGCTGAACTTTTGGTGATTCTTTCTGATATTGATGCCTATTACGATAAAGACCCAAGAAAATTTGCTGATGCGAAAGTACTAAAAGAGGTTTCAACCATTAGTAAAGAAGAGTTAGAGGCAGAACCTTCCGCCAATAACGAATTTGCAACAGGTGGTATTGTGACCAAACTTAAAGCAGCCAATTTTTTGTTGAAGCATCATAAACAGATGTTATTAACCACAGGTTTTGGTTTGGACAATGCACGAAGCTTTTTATTGGATGGCGTTCAAATGGGTGGAACGTTTTTTGTGAAAAAGTAAACATTCTTTCTTTTCTTTGGTTTTAAAACAAAGAAAAGAAAAAACCCCAAATTCTTCTCTACACCTTCAGCATAAAAAAGTTAAATGCTTAATACTATAAATATACAAAAGGATAGATAATGGTTCTAACGGCGAAAGAAAATCAAACGATAAAAAAAATAGTCTATATGGGAACACCCCATTACGCACGAGCAATATTACAAACATTAATTGATGATGAAAAAATAGACGTTACGTTGGTTTTAACTCAGCCAGATCGTCCTGTTGGGCGAAAAAAAGAGTTGAAAGCACCTGAAGTGAAACTTTTGGCATTGGAGCATGATATAAAAATATTACAACCTGAAAGATTGAGCGATGAAGGAATCTATGAGGCAATAGCGGATGCCAAGCCTGATTATATTGTGGTTGCTGCTTTTGGTCAGTTGTTGCCTAAATCTATTTTGGATATTGCTCCCTGTATTAATCTTCATGCTTCCTT
Organism: Sulfurovum sp.; assembly: GCA_020721385.1. Lineage (GTDB taxonomy): Bacteria > Campylobacterota > Campylobacteria > Campylobacterales > Sulfurovaceae > UBA1140. The sequence goes on from DYMW01000035.1 coordinate 6,677, forward strand.
GCTTCCACACTATCGTGGGGCAAGTCCTGTACAACAATCATTGCTTCATGGGGATGAATTTACAGGAGTGACTGCGATGTTAATGGAAGAGGGACTCGATAGTGGACCTATTTTGGGTTACCGATATTTTAAGATTCCATCAACCATGCTGTTGCCTGAATTGATGAACCGTTTGAGTGATGATGCATGTGTTTTAACCACAGAAATTATTCATAAGTTTGAAACCCTTGCACCACTAGAACAGATACGAGCTGAGGCGACCCATTGTAAAAAAATTAAAAAAACAGATGGATTGGTTAATTTTGATTCGGCTTTGGTGTTGTATGATAAATATAGAGCATTTTCAGGGTGGCCAGGGGTATTTGTTGAAGATGGAACCAAACTTTTAGAGATTCAATTAATTGAGAGCAGTAGCCAAAATGGTAGGGGTGAAATTCTAGTGTTGAGAGATGAGTCAGTAGTCATTGGATGTTTGGAAGGTAGTTTAGAGATTAAAACATTGCAACCAGCGTCTAAAAAAGAGATGAGTGCTAAGGCGTATTGTGTAGGAAGAGGATTAAAAGTTGGACATACTTTATTTTGATGAATTGGAATCGACACAAACCTATCTGTTAGAGCAGTTAAATGCTAAAAGAGTTGCAACGCCTATTGCAGTAATGGCAAAGCAACAAACCAAAGGGATAGGAAGTCGGGACAATCAATGGGAAGGAGGAAAAGGAAATCTTTTTTTCTCTATAGCGATTGATTTGGATGATTTGCCTAACGATTTACCCTTAAGTTCGGCTTCTATCTATTTTTCATTTATTATGAAAGAGGTTTTAAAAGATTTTTCAGATGAAATTTGGCTGAAATGGCCCAATGATTTATATAAAAATGAAGATAAAATTGGTGGAACCATTACCAAAAAAACAGATACTATTTTAGTCTGTGGTATGGGGATTAATTTACAAAAAAATGAAAATGGCTTTGAAGCATTAAATCTCAACATTGAGCCTACAAAATTGCTTGAAGTGTATCTTTTGAGGCTAGAGACTTACCCATCTTGGAAGCAGGTATTTAGTGAGTATAGGATAGAATTTCAAAGAAGTAAACATTTTTTTACCCATATAGAAGGTCAATATATAAGCCTTGAAAATGCCATTCTTTGGGAGGATGGTTCCTTAATAATAGATAATAAGAGAGTATATAATTTAAGATGAATGAAATAATTACAATCGCCAACCAAAAAGGTGGCGTAGGAAAAACAACAACAGCTGTTAACCTATCTGCCTCACTGGCACAAAATGGTAAAAAAGTACTGCTTATTGATGCTGATCCTCAAACCAATGCAACCACAAGCTTGGGATTTAATCGCAATGATTATGAGTACAATATTTACCATGTATTAATTGGTATTAAAACAATGTCTGAAGTCATTTTAAAATCTCAGGTTAAAAATCTTGATTTGGTTCCTGCCAACATTGGTTTGGTAGGGGTAGAAAAAGAGTTTTATACACCAGGAAAGAAAAATCGTGAATTACTTTTAAAAAAAGCGATTGCTCCAATTATAAAAGATTATGATTATATTATTATTGATTCACCTCCAGCATTAGGACCCATTACCATTAATGCTTTGGGGGCTGCTGATTCGGTTATTATCCCGATACAGTGTGAATTTTTTGCATTAGAGGGTTTGGCACAACTTTTGAATACGATTAACTTGTTAAAAAAATCCATTAATCCTAAATTGATGATTAAAGGTTTTTTACCAACCATGTATTCGGGACAAAACAATCTTTCAAAACAAGTGCTTGAAGATTTGTCGTATCATTTTAAAGACAAACTTTTTTTAGATACGAAACAAGAGTTTATTATTGTGCCTAGAAATGTTAAGATAGCAGAGAGTCCAAGTTATGGGAAACCTGTAACAGAGTATGCACAAACATCAAAGGGTGCGATTGCTTATCTTGATTTGGCAACGTGTATCACAACAAAGGGTAGATAATGGCATTGGGTAGAGGATTAGGTGCAATTTTAGAAGAGGTAGGACAAGCTTATGAAAGTGAGATGGGATTTTCACGAGCATCCAATGATCAAATTCGTGAAATTTTAGTTTCGGACATTACTCCAAACCCTTATCAACCACGAAAACATTTTGATCAAGAAGCTTTGATTGAATTGAGTGAATCAATTAAACGACATGGTTTATTGCAACCTATTATTGTTATTGATAAAGGTGACTCCTATTTGTTGGTTGCAGGGGAGCGAAGGCTTAAAGCACATGAATTGGCAAAGATTAGTACAATTAAAGCCATTGTTGCTGATGTTGATATTGATGATGGCAAATTACGTGAGTTGGCACTTATTGAAAATATTCAAAGAGAAAATTTGAATGCTGTTGAGTTGGCACACTCTTATGATGAGTTGATTAAAGTCTATAGCATTACACATGATGAATTGTCCAATGTTGTTCATAAAAGTCGTTCTCAAATTACCAATACATTACGTTTGTTGGCATTGAGTGATTATGTTCAGAGTAAATTGATTTATGGATTGATTTCACAAGGTCATGCAAAGATATTGGTTGGATTTAATGAGGCAGAACAAAAATTATTGGTTGATACCATTATTGGTCAAAAATTGAGTGTTCGAGAGACTGAATCTCTTGCTAAAAATAAAAAGATGCAATCTGTAAAAAATATTGCTACCAAAGATGAAGAGATTTTTATGGAAAGTTATAAAAATAATTTAACTAAAAAATTACCTTTTACTTTTAAAGTTAAAAAAAATAGGCTAGAGATACATTTCAAAAATGATAGTGAAATTCAAAATTTTTTAAATATGTTACCAAAGTAGGCATAAAAGGGACAATACAAAAAATGCTCTTATAATGCCTATATTATAACTATATATTAATCAAATTATTACATCAATCAAGCTATAATTCGTCAAATTTTTTTGAGGAGTTTGAATGCTTGACTTAAATCCCGGTTTGATGTTGTTCGTTCTTGTTGTTTTCTTCTCTCTTCTATTTTTGCTAAATACCATGCTTTTTCAACCATTACTTAAATTTATGGATGATAGAGAGAATACAATCAAATTGGACTTGCAAAATGCCGAAGAGATGTCAGATAATAGTGATGGACTAAATGCCAAAGCTGATGCACTCTTAGCCGAAGCGAAAGCGAAAGCTAATGTAATCAGAGAAAAAGCTACTGAGGAAGCGAAAGCTTTAGCAGAGAGTAAAATTGAGAGTAAAGTGAAAGAACTCGATGGTAAATACCAGACATTTTTAACAGAACTTTCAGATGACCAAGAGGCATTGAAAAAATCACTTGCTTTAGAGTTGCCTCTTTTCAAAAAGAGTTTACAAACGAAACTTAGTAGCTTATAGGAGATAATGAATGAGAATTAAAAATATAGCTCTACTTGCAACAGTTCTCGTACCAACATTGGTATTGGCAACTGGTGCTGAGCATCATGACGTTACTCTGTTTAACTCTGACTTTTTTTATAGAGTTTTAAACTTTACTATATTTGCAGGACTTTTATATTATCTTGCTGCGAATCCTATTAAAGCTTTTTTTATTGGAAGAAGCGAAGGAATTTCTAATCAACTAAAAGAGATTGAAGAGATGTTAGAAGCCTCTAAAAATCAAAGAGTAGTTGCAGAAGAAAATTTGGTAAAAGCGGAAGCAAAAGCGAAAGAGATTATTGCCGAAGCCAATCATGAAGCAGCAATGTTGTCAGCTAAAATTGTTGAGAAAAATGAGTATTTTCTTGCTCTTTTAGAAAAACAAGCTGAAGAGAAAAAAGCATTAGAGAGTAAGAAAGCAACAAGAAAAACTATTGATACATTGTTAAATGATGGTTTTGAAAATAGCGATATTACGATTAATGAAGCCAAAGTAGTTTCATTGATTGCTAAAAAGGTAGCCTAAATGGAAGAGTTAATAGCAAACCGATATGTTAATGCATTGGTGGATGTAACATCTAACGAGCAGAGAATTCAATTTGAAAAAATTCTTTCTGTTGTTTCAGAGCTTTTTAACGATAATACTGTTTCAGAAATGTTGAGTTCTCCCTTGGTTACCAATGGGCAAAAAACAGTGTTTATACTGGATGGTTTGGGTAAAAAATCTGATATTAAGCTACAAAATTTCATTAAAATTATTGGTGAAAATGGACGCTTATATCTTTTACCTATTATAGCTAGAAGATTAAAACAAGCTATTCAAAAAGAGAGCAATGCGTATACAGGTGTAGTGACAAGTTCTAATGTATTAAGTGATACAGAGTTAGCAGAACTTCAAACTTCATTAAAAACATATACAGGTTCAACCATTAGTTTAACACAAAAGCAATCAGATCTGGATGGAATTAGAGTTTCAGTTGATGATTTAGGTATTGAGGTAAACTTTTCTAAGCAAAGAGTTAAAGAACAACTAATTGATTTTATTACAAAATCATTATAAAATAGTAATCTAATCGGAAGGAGTTGCAGTGGCAAACAAATTACAAGCAGACGAAATCTCTTCAATAATCAAAGAGAGAATTGGAAATTTTGAGATTGATGTTGATATCAACGAAGTGGGTAAAGTAGTAGGTGTTGCAGATGGTATTACCTCTGTGTATGGTCTTAATAATGTTATGGCTGGTGAGATCGTTGAATTCGAAACTGGTGTTACAGGTATGGTTCTTAACTTGGAAGAAGCAAGTGTAGGTATCGTTGTACTTGGTTCAATGGCAGGAATTAGAGAAGGAATGAGCGTTAAAAGACGTGGAGAACTTCTTAAAATTCCAGTTGGTGACGCAATGATAGGAAGAGTGGTTAACCCACTTGGAGAGCCTGTAGACGGTAAAGGTCCAATTGAAGCTACTGAGAGTAGACTTATTGAAGACAAAGCTCCTGGTATTATGGCTAGAAAATCAGTTCATGAGCCGTTACAAACAGGGATTAAAGCAATTGATGCATTGGTACCAGTTGGTAGAGGACAAAGAGAGCTTATTATTGGTGATAGACAAACAGGTAAAACGACTTTGGCGATTGATACAATTATTAATCAAAAAGGTAATGGTGTTATTTGTGTCTATGTAGCAATTGGTCAAAAACAATCAACGGTTGCTTCAATTGTTAAAAAGCTTGAAGAGGCTGGAGCAATGGAGTATACGATTGTTGTTAATGCTTCTGCTGCTAATTCAGCTGCATTACAATTCTTGGCACCTTATGCTGGTGTAACTTTGGCTGAGTATTATATGCACTCAAGCAGACATGCTGTTATCTTTTATGATGACTTAACAAAACATGCGGTAGCTTATAGAGAAATGTCTTTGATTTTAAGACGTCCTCCAGGTAGAGAAGCGTATCCAGGTGACGTTTTCTATCTTCACTCAAGACTTCTTGAAAGAGCAGCAAAGTTAAGTGATGCGAATGGTGCAGGTTCTATTACAGCATTCCCAATTATTGAAACACAAGCTGGAGATGTTGCAGCGTATATTCCAACCAACGTAATTTCTATTACTGATGGACAGATTTTCCTTGAAACAGACCTATTTAACTCAGGTGTTAGACCAGCAATTAACGTTGGACTTTCAGTATCAAGAGTTGGTGGTTCAGCACAGATTAAAGCAACCAAACAAGTTGCAGGTACATTAAGACTTGATCTTGCTTCTTATAGAGAACTTCAAGCGTTTGCACAGTTTGCGAGTGATCTTGATGAATACAGTAGAAATCAACTTGAGCGTGGTGCTAGAATGGTTGAGGTACTTAAACAAGGACCTTATTCTCCAATTGCCATTGAAAAACAAGTTATTATAATTTTTGCAGGAGTTAAAGGGTATCTTGATAATATTCCTGTAAGTTCTGTTACCAAATTTGAAGCAGAGTTGTATCCATTTATGGACTCTAAATATGCTTCTATTGTTGCAAGTATTAGAGACAACAAACAAATTACTGCTGATAATGAGGCAGATTTGAAAAAAGCGATTGAAGATTTTAAAGAATCTTTTTTGGCGTAAGGCTAAATTATGGCTAACTTAAAAGAGATTAAGCGTAAAATTTCGAGTGTCAAAGGTACTCAAAAGACCACGCGTGCGATGAAACTTGTTTCATCTGCTAAACTTAAAAGAGCTGAAGAGATAGCAAAACGTTCTAAAGTTTATGCAGCAAAGTTAACTGAGCTTTTAACAGAAATTGCTCAAAAGATGCAACAAAGTAATGTTGAAGGGATTGATAATGTTTTCTTTAAAGAGAATAAGAATCCTAAAAAGGTCGATATTGTATTTGTAACATCGGACAAAGGTCTTTGTGGTGGGTTTAATTATCAAACAATTAAACGTACAAGTCAACTTATGAAAGAATTTAAAAATTCTAATGTAGAAGTACGGCTAAGTGGTGTGGGTAAAAAAGGTATTGCTTTTTTCAAATACAATCAAGTTGATATGATCAATGAGATTACTGATTTGAGTTCTAAACCCAATTATGAAGCATCAACAGAGTTGATAATGCAATTAATAGAAGATTATACGGCAGGAAGAACAGATAAAATTATTCTTGTTCATAATGGATATGTGAACATGATTATGCAAAAAGTTTCTACACAACAACTTTTGCCTATTGATGTTTCAACATTTGATTTAAATAACAGTGTTTCCATGTCAGAGATAGAGATTGAGCCAGATGATAATGATGAGTTATTGGATGCATTGGTGGTAAAATATGTTGAGTATTCAATGTATTATGCTTTACTTGATTCATTGGCTGCTGAGCATTCTGCTCGTATGCAAGCGATGGATGCAGCAACCAACAATGCAAAAGAGATGGTTAAAAAGCTTAGTGTTAAATACAACAAAGCCAGACAAGAAGCGATTACTACTGAGCTCATTGAGATTATCAGTGGTATGGAATCGTTGAAATAGAAAAGGAGAATAGATTTATGACAGGTAAAGTAGTACAGGTACTAGGTCCAGTTGTTGATGTTGATTTTACGGATTATCTTCCAGCAATCAATGAAGCATTGGAGACAACAATTGGTGATCAGAGATTGGTTTTAGAAGTTGCAGCACAGTTGGGTGACAATCGTGTAAGAACAATTGCTATGGATATGAGTGAAGGTCTGGTTAGAGGTCAAGAGGTTAGAGCAACAGGAGATTCAATTAAAGTTCCAGTTGGTACAGAGGTTCTTGGAAGAATCTTTAACGTTATTGGTGATACTGTTGATGATGCAGGTGAGTTTTCTGCTAAAGAATATTGGTCAATTCATAGAGACCCACCTCCATTTGAAGAGCAAAGTACAGCAACTGAAGTATTTGAAACAGGTATTAAGGTAGTTGACCTTTTAGCTCCTTATAATAAAGGTGGTAAAGTTGGACTATTCGGTGGTGCTGGTGTTGGTAAAACCGTTATTATTATGGAACTTATTAACAACGTTGCAATGAAACACAGTGGTTATTCTGTATTTGCAGGTGTTGGTGAAAGAACACGTGAAGGAAATGACCTTTATTTTGAGATGAAAGAGTCTAATGTACTTGACAAAGTTGCACTGTGCTATGGTCAAATGAGTGAGCCTCCAGGAG
>DYMW01000036.1 GCA_020721385.1 Sulfurovum sp.
TTTAGTTGTCGAACTCAGGTTATTAATAAAAAATGTATGCAAATACCTTAAAAGGTATTTACATATAGAAATAAAAAGAGATTATTTCCACTTTCTTGCAGGGGTACATCGGATATTGTCCATATCAAGCATACCTGTACCTACAGGAATTAAACGACCAATAACAACGTTCTCTTTAAGGTCGTCAAGAGTATCAACCATACCTGCAATTGATGCAGAGGTCAATACTTTTGTTGTATCTTGGAATGATGCAGCTGAAATAATACTGTCTGCACCAACTGCCGCTCTGGTAATACCAATCAACAAGGGTTCAGATATTGCTGGTTCACCAAAGAGTTTTAACACTTTCTCATTCTCTTCAATAAATTTTCGTTTAGAAACCAAGTCAGCATCAATAAATCGACTATCACCAGCCTCGACAACTCTAACCTGACGCATCATTTGTGAAACAACGATTTCAATGTGTTTATCAGAGATATTAACCCCTTGTCTACGATAAACCATCTGTACTTCATTAACAATATACTCATAAAGAGCTTTCTCTCCCAATGCTGCCAAAATGTCATGACTTGAAACAGTCCCATCGGTCATTTTTTCACCTGTGTGAACAAACTCCCCTTCATTGACCACAACAGCGCGTTGTTTATCAACAAACTGCTCAATAGGTGTACCATGTTCTGGAATAATAATCAAACGTTTTTTACCTCTTAATGGTTTTCCAAAACTAACAATACCATTAATCTTGGCAATCAATGCAGGATCTTTTGGTCGTCTGGCTTCAAAAAGTTCCGATACTCTTGGAAGACCCGAGGTAATATCACTGGACTTTTGTGCCTCTTTTGGTGTTTTTGCTAAAATATCTGCAATTGAAACTTTAGCCCCATTTTTTACGAAAATTGACGTTTTAGGTTCCAATGCATAACTTAGTATTTCACCCTCATTTGTAGCCATTACAATGGCTGGTTTGTATGAAGTTGGAATATAATCATTCAATGCCAATCGACTCTCACCTGTTAACTCATCAAACTGTTCAACAACGGTAACGCCTGGAATAATGTCTTCAAATTGAACCGTACCATTTGCTTCTGCAATAATTGGTTCAGAGTAAGGATCCCACTCTGCAATAATTACTTGATCTGACGTTGCAGGTTTGGCGATTAAGTCACCTCTACTTAACATCATGTTGTCACTTGCAATCACAACAGAACCTCTTGCAATATAATGTCTTGCTGCTTCTCTATCATTTTCGTCAATAATAACCGCAAAAAGACCTTTTTCTTTAACAGGTTCACCCTCTTTAATCGTTTCAATTCTCTTTAGATAGTCACCTTTTAACAAGAAATACTTCACCATACCTTTGGCATCAGCAAAGATTTTTTGTGTAATTGGTGCACCATCTTCAACTTTCAGTTCAGAAGCAAATGGAATACGACTTGGAACCGACCATGCTTCTTTAATCACTTCAACAATAGAGTCACCTTCTTCAATAATCTCGCCATGTGCAAAAGGAATAAAGAGTTTTCCATCTACTTTACCACCAACACCTGCAAGTTCATTGGTTTTCGCCACATCATTTTTTCTAACAATATAGCGTTGCTCTTTTGCCCCTTGTTGTACACTTAAAATAATCTCATCATGTAAATGAACTATAGACAATTTACCTCTTGTTAATGATTTAACTTTCGGTTCAACCAAAAGAACACCTGCATTTCTACGGTTAGAAACGAGCAATTTATCTTCAGAGTTTTTATAAACATTAAGGTTGTAATAACGAATAAACCCTTCTTTTTTCGCAATAACTTGACGCTCTTCCTTACCTGCTATTGCCGTACCACCTGTGTGGAATGTACGAAGGGTCAACTGTGTACCTGGCTCACCAATGGATTGTGCTGCAACAACCCCAACGGCTTCACCTGTTTTAACAATCTTGTTTTCAGCCATGTTCAGACCATAACATTTTGCACAAATACCTTTTGGTGCTTTACATGTTACTGAGGTTCTAATATTAACAGAACGAACACCTGCTTCAGTAATCATACGTGCAAGTTCTTCATTAATCATGGTTCCTTCACTTACCAATACTTCAGAAGTAATAGGATCAATAATATCTTGAGCAATAACCCGTCCATAAATTCTGTCTGATAGTGGCTCAATCATCTCATTCCCGACAAAGATATCTGCAACATCAACACCTTCATGTGTTCCACAATCGTGCATTACTACTTTAACGTTTTGAGCAACATCAATCAATTTTCTTGTCAAATATCCAGCAGATGCTGTTTTCATCGCGGTATCGGCAAGACCTTTTCTAGCTCCATGCGTTGAAATAAAGTATTCAAGAACGTTTAGACCTTCACGGAAGTTAGAAGTAATTGGTGTCTCAATAATTGATCCATCTGATTTCGCCATTAATCCCCTCATACCTGAAAGCTGTCTAATTTGTGCCGCACTTCCTCTCGCCCCTGAATCCGCCATCATGTGAACGGAGTTGAATCCCTCTTTATCTTTTTTAATCAAACTCATCAACTCAGCAGCTACTGTATTGTTGGTATCTGTCCAAATATCAATAATTTTATTGTATCGCTCTTGCTCGGTTAAAAGACCTTTACCATATTGCTTTTGAATTTCAATAACTTGCTCTTTTGCTTCAGCAACCGTTGCTTCTTTAGAAGCTGGAACTTTAATATCATCAATAGAGATAGAAACACCTGACCTTGTTGCATATTTAAAACCAACATCTTTTAAATTGTCTAAGAATTCAGACGTATAACCAATACCACTGTTGGCATAAATATAATCAACCAACGTACCAATATCTTTTTTCTTTAAAATTTTATTCCAATAACTCTCTGGAACATAATCAGGAATAATTGCCTTTAAGATAATTCTACCTGCTGTGGTGTTAATAATTTTACCATTAACCAGTGTTCTAATCTTGGCATTCAAGTCAAGTCCACCTTGCTCATTGGCAATCATAATCTCATCAACATTTGCAAAAAGTTTATGCTCACCAATCACATCAACTTTTTCAAGTGTTAAGTAGTAAAGACCTAAAATCATATCCTGTGAAGGAACAGCAATCGCTTTACCTGATGCAGGAAGCAAAATGTTCATTGATGCCAACATTAAGATTTTAGCTTCAGCAATTGCTTCATCTGAAAGTGGAACATGCACAGCCATCTGATCCCCATCGAAGTCGGCGTTAAACGCAGCACATACAAGTGGATGAAGTTGAATCGCTTTACCATCAATCAATTTCGGGTGAAAAGCTTGAATAGACAATTTATGTAATGTAGGTGCACGGTTTAGTAAGATTGGGTGATTACTAACCACCTCTTCTAAACACTCCCAAACTTCATTGGTCTGTTGCTCAATCATCTTTTTGGCTTGTTTTAATGTTGTTGCATAACCACGATCTTCTAATTTTGCCATTACGTGTGGTTTAAACAATTCAATCGCCATTTTTTTAGGCAATCCACACTCATCCATACGTAAATTAGGTCCAACAACAATAACCGAACGACCAGAGAAGTCAACCCTTTTTCCCAAAAGGTTTTGTCTAAATCGTCCTTGTTTCCCTTTAATCACTTCTGAAAGAGATTTTAATGGTCGTTTATTGGCACCTTTAACTGAGTTTCCTCTTCTACCATTATCAAAAAGTGCATCAACAGACTCTTGAAGCATTCTCTTTTCATTTCTAACAATAATTTCAGGAGCGTCAAGTTCAACCAATCGTTTAAGTCTTTGGTTTCGGTTAATAACCCTTCTATATAAGTCATTAACATCTGAAACGGCAAACTTACCACCATCAAGGCTTACGAGTGGTCTTAAATCTGGTGGCATAACAGGCAATACGGTTAACATCATCCATTCAGGTCTGTTTCCAGAGTTTAAAAAGGCTTCAATAACTTTTAATCGTTTAACAATGGTTTTTTTCTTTGCTTCTGATTTGGTTAATTGAATCTCTTCTTTTAACTGTTTAAACATATCTACCAAATCAAGGTCTGCTAAAAGTTCTTTAACAATCTCTCCACCCATTCTAGCATCAAGTCCTGAATCAGGGAAACGCTGTGTAATCGACTGAAATTGCTCTTCATTTAAAACGTCATATTTGCTAAGTGGTGTTACACCATCACTGTCATAACACGCTTCTCCAGCACTTTTAACAATATATGCTTCATAGTAAAGTACACGTTCAAGATCTTTCATCTTGACACCCAAAAGGGTACCAATTCTTGATGGTAATGAACTTACATACCAAATGTGTGCTACAGGAGCTACCAAATCAATGTGACCCATACGGTTACGTCTTACTTTAGAAGTGGTTACTTCAACACCACACTTCTCACAGACAACACCCTTGTAACGCATTTTTTTATATTTACCACAAAGACACTCGTAATCTCTAACAGGTCCAAAGGTTTTGGCACAAAAAAGTCCATCTCTCTCTGGTTTTAAGGTACGATAATTAATGGTTTCAGGTTTTTTAACTTCCCCAGAACTCCACGATAAAATTTTTTCAGGACTGGCAACACGCAATTGCATTGCCATAATATCCATAGATTTCTCTTCTTGTATTAAATCAATAGGGGTTAAACCTTCTAAAAAATCACTCATTATGCGTCTCCCTTTTTCTTCTCATATAAATCTACATCTAAACCAAGGGCTTGAAGCTCTTTGGTCAATACAAACATGGTTTCAGGTATACCTGACTCTGGAACCGACTCACCTTTAGTAATTGCTCTATAAGCTCTGGTACGCCCATCAACATCATCTGATTTAATGGTTAACATCTCTTTAAGAATATGTGAAGCACCATACGCTTCTAATGCCCAAACTTCCATCTCTCCAAATCTTTGTCCACCAAAAAGTGCTTTACCCCCAACTGGCTGTTGGGTTACCAATGAGTAAGGTCCAGTTGAACGGGCGTGTACTTTTTCATCAACAAGGTGGTGAAGTTTTAGCATATACATATACCCCACGTTAACCCGCTCAATCATCTTCTCACCAGTCTTGCCATCATAAAGTTCTGTTTTACCATCCGCATCCAATTTCGCCAATGCAAACAATTTATCAAACTCTTCAATGTTGGCACCTTCAAATACAGGAGCAGCAAATTTAACACCATTTGCCCAGTCTCTAGCGTACGTCAACAACTGCTCATCAGAGAGTTTATCCAGTGTCTCTTGTGCATTCATTAACTTGGCAACATTTGCAATCTCAACCATTTTTGCTCTAAGGTCTTTAATCATGGTCTCTTTATGTTCATCAAACATGGATTGAATCTGAGCTCCAAGTTTCTTAGAAATCTGCCCTAAATGAACTTCAAGAATCTGACCAATGTTCATACGAGAAGGAACCCCTAGTGGGTTCAAAATAATATCAACAGTTTGACCATCTTGGGTATATGGCATATCAATCTCTGGAACGATATTAGAAACAATACCTTTGTTTCCGTGACGTCCCGCCATTTTATCCCCAACTTTTAATTTACGCTTGGTTGCCACATAAACTTTTACCAATTTAGTAACCCCATTTGGTAAAATGTCATCTTTCTCTAAAATATAAAGTTTCTCTTCATGAGCATCTTTAAGTTTTTTCTTTTGTCTTTGGAAATAGTTTTTAGTTGAGTTGTATTCAGCTTGAATGGAAGCATCATACGACATCACCACATTTCTTAAGGCAAAACGGTTAACTTCAAGAATCACTTCAGCTGGAATCTCTGAACCAGCTGGATACTCAACATCTGCAATGGTTACACTCTCTGCCAATGTTGCTTTAGAGAGCAATGACGCAATACGTAACAACTCCTCTTTATCAATCATCAACAATTTATCATGATGCTCACCATCTAAAATGGCTTTCTCCTCTTCATACGACTGAACGGCTCTGGCATCTTTCTCTTGACCTTTTTTAGTAAAAACTTTAACGTCAACAACCACCCCTTCCATAGAGGCAGGACAGTAAAGTGATTTGTTCACAACATGCCCTGCTTTTTCACCAAAAATAGCTCTAAGAAGTCGCTCTTCTGGTGTTGGTTTAATCTCACCTTTTGGAGAAACTTTACCCACCAAAATCATTCCTGGTTTAACATGTGTACCTACTTTAACAATACCACTATCATCAAGGTGAGACAACTCATCTTCACGAATGTTTTGAATGTCTCTGGTAATCTCTTCTGTACCATGCTTAAGCTCTCTGGCTTCAATCTCTTTTTCATAAGTATGTACAGAAGTAAACGTATCTTCTCTAAGAATTTTTTCAGAAATAATAATCGCATCTTCGTAGTTGTATCCATACCAAGGCATAAAGGCAACCATCATGTTTTTACCAATAGCAAGTTCACCCATATCCATGTTTGGACCATCAGCAATCACTTGTCCTGCTTCTATCACATCACCCAATTTTGCTGTTGGTGTCTGTGTAAAGGTAGTGTTTTGGTTGGTACGCATATTTTTTTCCATTGGGTAATGGTCAATATAGACACCACCCTCATCTTCACCCAAAATATAAATGTTTTTAGAGTCAACTTTTTCAACTTTACCTGGTCGCTGTGCTTTTACCGATTCCCAAGCATCTCTACTCACAACCGCTTCCATACCTGTACCAACAATAGGAGCATCTGTTTTAAGCAATGGTACCGCTTGACGTTGCATGTTTGAACCCATCAAGGCACGGTTTGCATCATCGTGTTCCAAGAAAGGAATCAACGCAGCAGCCGTACCTGAAACCATTGCTGGAGAAATATCAATTAAAGATACTTTAGAAGTTTCATTAAGAAGAATCTCTCCATTGCATCGTGTCTCAATCAAATCTTCAACAATTTTTCTATCAACCACTTTGGTTGAAGCTGGTGCAATAACCAAATCTTCTTCTTGTGTTGCGGTTAAATAAACAATCTCATCGGTAATCACACCATCAATAACCTTATTGTATGGAGCTTCAATAAATCCTAAATCATTTACTTTTGCATACGTTGCCAAGGTGTTAATAAGACCAATGTTTTGACCCTCTGGTGTCTCAATTGGACAAATACGACCATAGTGTGTTGGGTGAACATCCCTTACTTCAAAACCTGCTCTCTCTTTAACAAGTCCACCTTCACCCAATGCTGAAAGTCTTCTTTTATGGGTTACTTCTGATAATGGATTGGTTTGATCCATAAACTGTGACAACTGTCCTGATGAGAAGAACTCTAAAATTGTATTGGTAATCATTTTAGAGTTCACCAAATCATGTGGCATTAACTCATCTAACGTACCAGACAATGTTGTCATCTTGTCTTTAATCGCTTTTTGCATTTTGGTTAAACCATTGTAAAGTTCATTCCCCAAAAGCTCACCAATGGCTCTAATTCTTCTGTTTCCTAAGTGATCTCTATCATCAATATGTCCAGCACCATTTTTAACTTTAGAGAGATACTTAACTGTATGAATAATATCTTCAGCTGTTAAAATAGTTACATATTCTGGTACATCTAATCCCAATTTATGGTTCATTTTCATACGACCAACTTTGGTTAAATCGTATCTTTCTGGATCAAAGAAAAGTTGTTTTAAAAATATTTTAGCCGCTTCAGCCGTTACAGGTTCTCCTGGTCTCATCACTTTATAGATACGAATAGCAGATAAAGCATTTTCATCTTCAATATCTTCTGTTTGTTTCAACAATCTCAAAGACTCATGATCAGCAATAAATGATTTAATAATAGAATCATCTGCATCTTCTGCTAAGTCATCTGCAATCACAAAACTCTCTACACCTAAATCAATAATTTTTTTAAGTCTTAATTCATCAAGAGCAGTTACAACATCATAAAGTACTTCACCACTCTCTTTATCAATAATTGGACTTGCCAAGTGTCGTTCAACCAATATCTCTAATGGATACTCAATCCATTCAAGTCCTTCATCATAAAGAGCTTGAGCTTTTTTCTTCGTTAATCTTTTAGAAGCTGCAACCACAACATTACCATCTAAATCACGAACCTCATAAGGAGCACGATTTGAAAACTCTTCAACAGAAAATTTGGTTATAAATCTATTATCTTTTACAAAAATCTCTTTGTGTCCATAAAATAGTTTCATAATATCCTCTTTAGAGTAGTCTAACGCTCTAAAAAGAATGGTTACAGGAATTTTTCTTCGTTTATTAATTCGTGCATAAAGAATATCTTTTGCATCATATTCAAAGTATAACCATGAACCACGATCAGGAATAATTTGTGCTGAATAGATAAGTTTATTAACAACCGTTGTTGCCTCTTCTTCTTTAAAAATAACACCTGGACTTCGGTGAAGTTGATTAACAACAACACGCTCAACACCATTAATAATAAATGATGTTCTATCGGTCATCAAAGGAATATCTCTTACATAAACAGCTTGTTCTTTAATCTCTTTAGAATCAAGTTTTTCACCTGTTTTTTCATCTCTATTCCAGATGGTTAAAGCAATATTCATTTTTAGAGATACAGAATAGGTTAATCCTCTCTCCATACATTCTCTAATGGTATATTTAGGCTGAACAATTTCACTGCCTTTATATTCTAAAGAGAGTCTATTTTGGTGATCATGGAGAGGGAAAACGGAACGAAAAACTTTTTCTATCGTTGATTCCGTTCTATTTTTAGAATCAATCATTAAGAAGTCATCATAAGATTTTTGTTGTAATTGAAGTAAATTTGGGACAGCAATTTGCCGAGGAGTTTTTGAAAAATCGACTCTTAGTCTATTTCCAGAGTGTAAAGAATTTAACATGGGCGAACCTCATTTTAATATGTATGTTAATTAGATAAATGTATATAAGATATACAAAAAAACTATTGCGCAATAGCTTGTCACTATATCGAGTTAAATTAATTTATACTGTTACTAATGCAGTACAAGGAGAGTTTCAAGCAAGGAGTTCTATTTAAAGAAATCTTGCTTGAAAAAGTTTTACTTAAATAATGATTATCTAAGTTCGCAAGAAGCACCAGCTTCTTCGATTTGTTTTTTCATTGATTCAGCTTCGTCTTTAGATACACCCTCTTTAAGCGTTGTTGGAGCGTTTTCTACTGCTGATTTAGCCTCTTTTAATCCAAGACCTGTTAATGCTCTTACTACTTTAATAGCATTGATTTTTTTATCACCAC
This sequence comes from Sulfurovum sp., assembly GCA_020721385.1. Classification (GTDB taxonomy): domain Bacteria; phylum Campylobacterota; class Campylobacteria; order Campylobacterales; family Sulfurovaceae; genus UBA1140. The sequence goes on from DYMW01000036.1 coordinate 9,137, forward strand.
CACTTGTAAGAACAACATCAAATTCTGTTTTTTCTTCAGCTGCTTCTACAACTGCACCACCACCAGCTACTACAGTAGCTTGTGCAGATACACCAAATTTTTCTTCAAATTCTTTTACAAGCTCAGAAAGCTCAAGTACTGACATGTTTGAGATAAACTCTAATACATCTTCTTTAGTTGTTGCCATATTATTTCCTTTATTAGGTTCTTAATTTTCTTAGATAAAATCTAACACTCTTCTATCATTTTGGCATTACCAAAATGACAACTCTACGCCTCTTCTTCTCGTTTTGTTGCTAATGCTTGAAGACCAATCGTGATTGCACGAGCTGGACCATTCCAAACATTAAGTAACATACCAAGAAGTTCTTCTCTACCTGGAAGTTTAGCCATAGCTTTAATTGTATCCGCATCAACAGCTTTTGATTCAATCACTCCCAACTTGATAGAGAAGTGATTTTTATTAGCATCTACAGATTTGTCTGCTACTTTACACGTAGCAAGCTGATCTTCACCCCAAATAAAAATATTGGTATCTACAAGTTCAAGCTCTTCACAGTTTGCATTTTTAAGTGCAATTCCTGCTAAAGTATTCTTTACAACACGTACATTAACATTATTTTCTCTTGCTAAAGCTCTAACACCTTCTAATGCTTTAACAGTCATACCTTTATAATCACATACGATTACAGCACCCTGATCAGCAAAAGCAGCACTTAGTTCATTAACAATAACTTCTTTTTCAGTTCTAGTCATTTTTTCTCCTTTCGACCTCTAATAGGGTTGTCTTTTCAGACAAACAAACTTTTTTCAAAATTTTAGATTAAGCTTACGCCCCTATTATCTTTAGCCTAAGATAATGTGTTTTTTATATTTAAAACTATCTAAGTTCTAAAAGCTCAGCTGTATTCAGTGTAATAGCTGGACTCATTGTTAACGAAAGTGCACCATTGATAATGTATTTACCTTTAGCCGCAGCTGGTTTCGATTTATTAATCATTCTAACAAAAACTTTTAAATTCTCTTCAATTTTCTCTGCACCAAAACTTACTTTACCAATTCCAGCGTGAATATTACCTTTTTTATCTACTCTAAAGTTAACTTTTCCACCTTTTGCATCGGTTACAGCTTTGGTTACATCCATGGTTACAGTACCTGTTTTAGGGTTAGGCATTAAACCTTTTGGTCCTAAAATTCTAGCAACTTGACCAAGTACACCCATCATATCTGGTGTTGAAATAACGGTATCAAAATTAATATTTCCCGCTTTAATCTGATCAATTAAATCAGCAGCACCAACAATATCTGCACCAGCAACTCTGGCTTCATCCGCTTTAGCATCTTTTGCAAAAACAGCTACTCTAACTGTTTTACCTGTACCATTTGGAAGTACAACAGAACCTCTAATCATTTGATCAGCATGTCTTGGGTCAACATTTAAATTTAAAGCAATTTCTACAGTCTCGTCAAATTTTGCTGATTTTAATTCAGAAAGAAGTGCTGTTGCTTCAGCTACTGCATAATTCTTTCCAACTTCTATTTTCTCTAAGAGTAACGCTCTTTTTTTACTTATTTTTTTTGCCATCTATTTTCTCCACGATAAAAATCTCCCACTCTTCAGTGGTCATTAAAAAAAATTACTATGCAGTAATTTCAACACCTATGCTTCGACATGTACCCATAATAATCTTTGCAGCCATCTCTTTATCATCTGTATTTAAATCAGCGATTTTTTGATCTACAATCTCATTAATTTGAGCCATAGAAAGTGATGCTACTTTGTTCTTTAGTGGATTATCTGAACCACTTTTAAGATTTGCTGCTTTCATGATTAATTGAGATGCAGGAGGCTGTTTTGTAATAAAAGTAAAACTTTTATCCGCATATACTGTTATTTCTACAGGAATTTTAAACCCTGCTCTATCTTTTGTTTTTTCATTAAAAGCTTTACAAAACTCCATGATGTTAACACCACGTTGTCCTAATGCTGGTCCTACTGGTGGTGCTGGGGTTGCTGCTCCAGCAGAAATCATAAGTTTGATCTTTCCAGTTACTTTTTTTGCCATCGTTGTCTCCTTAAATTAAATAGTCGTCATTTATTTTCAATAAAAACTTCAGTACTAAAAACAAAATAATTTTCAGTACTGAAGCTTTTTTACTTCAGTTTTAAATAATTTTTTCTACTTGTGTATAGAGTATTTCTACAGGTGTGTTTCTACCAAAAATTGAAACATTTAATTTTAATTTTCCATGATTAAGATCATATTCATCTACCATTCCTGTAAAGTTTGAGAATGGGCCATCCACAATACGAACCATCTCTCCCTCTTCAAAGTCAATTTTAGGTCTTGGAGCCTGTTTTTTCTCCATTTTGTCTAAAATAACTTTGATATCTGCTTCTGTTAGAGGTGTCGCTGTTTTACCTTCCCCGATAAAACGTGAAACCTTTGGTAAACTCTGTACTTTATGCCAAAGATCAGTGTCTAAATCAACATGAGCAAAAACGTATCCTGAATAGAGCGTACGCTCTGTAATTTTTTTTTCACCATTTTTAACTTCAATAACTTCTTCTGTAGGAACAATAATAGATTCAACTTTATCTTGAATTCCATACTCTATTGCTAACAACTCTATACCTTTTTTAACTGCTTGTTCACTACCAGAATAAACTTGAATTGCATACCATTGAAGTGACATCTTAGTTCCCTACAATCGCAGATACAAGTGATGACATTGAAAAATCAACCAATGCTAAAAATATAGATATAACAGTTACAACTAAAAAAACCGCAAAAAATGCTTGTCGAATTTGTACTTTTGTAGGAAATATAACTTTTTGAATCTCTTCTTTAACGTGTGTAAAATATGTTGTTAATTTTTCCATTTGTGATTACCTTTAATTATGGCAGGCCAAGAGGGACTCGAACCCCCGGCACCTGGTTTTGGAGACCAGTGCTCTACCAACTGAGCTATTGGCCTAAGAATGTGTAGTGATAAGCTCACCACTGAAGCAAACCTAGTTATTTAATAAATGCCAAGAATAAATACTCTTGACAAAAACTAAGAAACAAAGCTTAGAGCTTCATCTCTTTATGTGTTGTATGACACTTACACCACTTACAGTATTTTTTTAAAGCAAGTTTTTCAGTAGTGTTTTTCTTATTCTTATTTGTGTGATAATTACGTCTTGTACATTTCTCACAACCTAAGTGAATGGTTTCTCTCATTATCTCTCCTAAAGAACATTATAAGAAGGTCTCCCCTCTTATAATTTTTTTTTACTCAATGATTTCAGTAACAATACCAGCACCAACCGTTCTACCACCTTCACGGATAGCAAACTTGGTACCTAACTCAAGAGCAACTGGGTTGATAAGTTCAACGTTAATTTTAACGTTATCACCAGGCATAACCATTTCAGTACCCTCTTGAAGAGTAATTGAACCAGTAACATCAGTTGTTCTTATATAAAATTGTGGTCTATAGTTGTTAAAGAATGGCGTATGTCTACCACCTTCCTCTTTTGTAAGAACATAAATCTCTGCAACAAACTTAGTGTGAGGAGTAATTGAGTTTGGCTTACAAAGAACCATTCCTCTTTCAACTGCTTCTTTATCAATACCTCTGATAAGAACACCACAGTTATCACCAGCTTCACCACACTGCATCTCTTTACGGAACATTTCAACACCAGTAACAGTTGTTTTTTGGTTGGCTCTAATACCAACGATTTCAACGTTATCACCAATGCAAACTTTACCTCTTTCGATTTTACCAGTTACAACGGTACCACGACCTTGAATTGTAAAGATATCTTCAATTGGCATTAAGAAATCTTTATCAGTTTCTCTTTCAGGTTCAGGAATATACTCATCTACAGCATTCATAAGTTCAACAATTTTATCTGCCCATGCACCAAGTTTACCAGCTTTAGCTTCTTCTAATGCTTGATATGCTGAACCAGATATAACTGGAGTATCATCACCTGGGAAATCATATTCTGAAAGAAGTTCTCTAACTTCCATCTCTACAAGCTCTAACATCTCTTCTCTGTCTTCATCATCAAGTTGATCTTCTTTATTTAAGAATACAACGATATACGGTACACCAACTTGTTTAGAAAGAAGGATATGCTCTCTTGTTTGAGCCATTGGACCATCTGTTGCAGCAATAACAAGAATAGCACCATCCATTTGAGCAGCACCAGTAATCATGTTTTTAATATAATCGGCGTGACCTGGACAATCTACGTGTGCATAGTGTCTTTTGTCAGTTTCATATTCAACATGAGAAGTAGCAATAGTAATTCCTCTTTCTCTCTCTTCTGGAGCATTATCGATTTGATCGTAATCCATAAATGCTGAATTGTTTTTGGTTGCAAGTACCGCTGTAATTGCTGCTGTTAATGTAGTTTTACCGTGGTCAACGTGACCAATTGTACCGATGTTAACATGAGGTTTATTTCGCTCAAATTTTGCTTTAGCCATCTGTGTCTCCTAAGTTTAATTTATAAAATTCGCTGATATTATATCAGAAATAATGCTATATTGCTTTAATACCATAACAATATGGACAAAACTGTTATAAATGTTATTTTATAACACTTTTGTCCATAAAATTTTCGGTGGAGCCCAGAAGCAGAATTGAACTGCCGACCTCTTCCTTACCAAGGAAGTGCTCTACCACTGAGCCATCTGGGCATTTTTTAGTATTTGATGGGAAAATTAAAAGTATTTGATTTGAGTCTTAATAATGTGAAGTATCTATAAAAATTTCACATCAGCTCCCAGATTGTCAATAATATGGAGCGGGAGACGGGACTCGAACCCGCGACCCTCAGCTTGGAAGGCTGACGCTCTAGCCAACTGAGCTACTCCCGCATCAAATATTGAATAACATGGTGGTGAGTGAAGGATTCGAACCTTCGAAGACATAGTCAGCAGATTT
>DYMW01000037.1:0-4058 GCA_020721385.1 Sulfurovum sp.
GCTTATTATGTTATTTTAAAAATAACATAAATTGCTAGTTAAAAGTTAATATCAATATAATTATAAAAAAAGATTGTGTAAAAAGGGAAAATCTATGATGAATAAAACCAAAGAACAATTTGAAAAACTATTTAATAATGAACTTACAACAGAAGAAGCACGAAATTTTTTAATCGAACTTTATGAAAAAGGTGAAACGGCAGAAGACATTGCTGTTGCTGCATCGGTGATGCGTGAACACTCTATTAAACTTCCGATGCCGAAATCGTTACAAGATAGAGCCATTGATGTGGTGGGAACAGGTGGAGACAAGAGTGGAAGCTTTAATGTTTCTAGCACGGTTGCGTTGCTTCTTGCTTCTTTGGGATGTGTGGTTGCCAAACATGGTAATCGAAGTGTTACAAGCAATTCAGGTTCGGCAGATGTGCTTGAAGCGTTGGGTATGAACCTCAATCTTACACCCATACAACAAGTAAAAATGTTGCAAGAGACAGGGTTTTGTTTTATTTTTGCAATGAACCATCATCCTGCCATGAAACACATTATGCCGATTCGTCAATCGATAGAGCATCGAACCATTTTTAATCTTTTAGGCCCATTGACCAATCCTGCAGGAGCTAAAAAATATCTGGTGGGCGTCTTTTCTCCTGACTACATTGAACGTATGGCAAAAGCGTTGTTGGAGCTTGATATTACTCGTGCGTATGTGGTGAGTAGCAATGATGGAATGGATGAAATTTCAATGGCAACCACCACACCGTTTGCTTATGTAGAGCATGGTATGGTTTCACAAGGAGTGATTGACCCTGTCGCATTTGGTTTTAAACTTGCACCCAAAGAGGCAATATTGGGTGGAACAGCCAAAGAGAATGCACAAATTATTCGTAATATTTTTTCAGGTGTAGAGCAGGGGGCTAAAAAAGACATTGTTCTTTTAAATACCGCATTGGCACTTTTTGCTGATGGAAATGTACGCGATATGCAAGAGGCTTTTTCGATGGTAAGAGCGTGTATTGATTCAGGAAAGGCAACCAAGCATTTAAATCACATTGTCGCTGTTTCAAACGGATTTTAATGAAAAAAGAGATTATCGCATCGCTTAATGAAATTGATAGTGTAGTAGCATACTTAAATGAAATTTTACCCAACGATGCCATTATTTTTTTGGTTGGAAATTTGGCAGCAGGAAAAACAACGTTAACCGCCAATATTGCCAAAGTCAAAGGAATAGAGCAAGAGGTGACATCTCCCACATTTTCATTGCAACACTGCTACGGTGAAGGGCTTTTTCATTACGATTTGTACCGTATAGAAAATTCTGAATTTATGGAGTTGGGTCTCTTTGAAGAGTTTGATAAAGCAGGATGGCATTGTGTAGAATGGGGTGATGAGTCACTTAAAGCATTTTTAATTAATGCAGGATATGATGTCTTTACGGTAACCATTACCCCTTATAATGAAAAACGAAAATACCATATTGAAAAAAATTAAAGGTTATTATGATACATACATTAGAAGCAAAAAAATTATCGAAAACCATTAAAAAAACGACCATTGTACATGATGTTTCACTCAAGGTTTCTTCCCGAGAAATCGTAGGGTTATTAGGACCTAATGGTGCAGGAAAAACCACCAGTTTTTATATGATTTGTGGATTAACCGATGCCTCAAGTGGTTCTATCTATATTGATGGTGAAGAGGTGACGCAGTTGCCTTTAAGTACCCGTGCCAAAATGGGTATTGGGTATTTACCGCAAGAGTCGAGTATTTTAAAAGACCTCACCGTAGAAGAGAATCTGCTTATTGCAGGTGAAGCAATGAAGATAGAGAGTAAAGTAACCAAAGAACGTATTGAAGAGTTGTTGGAACTCTTTAATATTCAACCGATTCGTAAACGTTTGGGTATTCAGCTAAGTGGGGGAGAGCGACGACGGGTTGAGATTGCCAGAGCGTTGGTGGCACAACCCAAATTTTTACTGCTTGATGAACCGTTTGCAGGAGTTGATCCCATTGCGGTTGAGGACATTCAAAATATTATTCGTCAACTCATTGACCTTGATATGGGGGTACTTATTACCGACCACAATGTGCGAGAAACGTTGGGTATCTGTAACCGAGCCTATGTCATGCGTAGTGGAGAGATGTTGGCATCAGGAACGAGTGAAGAGATAAAAAGTGATGAGAATGTACGAAAATATTACTTGGGTGAAAATTTTCATTTTTAATCTGTTGTAACCAAAATACACAACCAAAGAGTATATGTTTTTTCTTTCTTAATTAATTTCTATTTATAACTACTATAACTAGAAGCTAAGGCGTTCTAAGCTATAATCCACCCAAATTTATTGTAATAATAAGGATGGTTAAATGGAAGGTGTATTTACTTTTATAGGTGCCTTTACGGGACACGGAACAGGAATGGTGGTTGTTCACTTAATTTTAGTAATGGGTATTGTTTTGATGTTGGCAAAATTGGCATCAGCAATACTAAGAAAAGTACCAACAGGTACTCAAAACGTTATTGAAGCGTATCTTGGTGGTGTTATTGCAATGGGAAAAGATGTTATTGGTGAAGATTTAGCAAGAAAATATTTACCTTTGGTAGCAACTGTTGGTTTGTTTATTTTTATCTCAAACGTTATTGGTATTATTCCAGGGTTTGAGTCTCCAACTTCAAATATTAATGTTACTTTACCTTTGGCTTTGGTAGTATTTATTTACTACAACTATGAAGGTATCAGAGTAAATGGTGTGGGTAAATATTTCGCACATTTTATGGGTCCAGTTAAAGTATTGGCACCATTAATGTTTCCAATTGAGATTGTTTCACACATTTCAAGAATCATCTCATTGTCATTCAGACTTTTTGGTAACATTAAAGGAGACGACCTTTTCTTATGGGTACTTTTAATGTTGGTTCCATTGTTCGCACCACTTCCAGCATACTTGTTGTTAACATTCTCAGCATTGTTACAAACATTTGTATTTATGATTCTTATCTACGTTTATCTTGCAGGTGCCGTAGCTATTAGTGACGATCATTAATGTTGGTTAGATAATAGAGGCTACTATGAGACTCTCTTCACCTCTTTTATCACTACTTGTTAATTTTCTTTTGGGTGCATCTTGGGCTTTTAGCTTTTTAGGTGCCATTGCTTTTTTCTTTATTTCGATTCATTTTGGTATTATCTATGCGTTACTTGGTGCTTTTTTGGGGTCTATACCAGGGTTATTTTTGGTTCTTGCATTGGAATATTTTTTAATGCGACAAGAAAAATTGGACGAATTGAGAAAACAGACAAAACTTCTTGAAACACTTGTGACTCAAACAGTAGCATGATTGCTTATGCAATTACCGATGAGAGTACGTTAAACTTTCAAACACTTGTCACCGATTTACAACGTTTTGTCAATAAGGCAAAGATGATTGTTTATCGTGATAAATTAACCTCTAATTATCATCATAATGCCAAGCTTTTTTTAGAGCAAGCACAACAGTTCTCTTTTAATAAAGTGTTGCTTCATACCAATATAGCATTGGCTGATGTGTTACAAGCCGATGGTGTTCATTTGACTTCAATGCAATTTCATGAAATACAAAGAGCTAAAAGATTAGGGCTTTTTGTTGTTATCAGTACACATACCCTTGAAGAGGCAAAAGAGGCAGAAGCTTTGGGTGCAGATATGGTAACGTTTAGCCCTATTTTTTCAACACCCAATAAAGGTGAGCCAAAAGGGCTGGAAATGCTTAAAAACGTTGTGTCAGAGCTTTCTATTCCTGTGATTGCTTTGGGTGGTATTGTGACCGATGCACAGGTTGAATTGTGTCAAGAGAGTGGAGCAAAAGGGTTTGCTTCCATTCGTTATTTTGCAGAGTAATTTTACGCATCGCCCAATGCATAATAAATTGCTTTTTCTTCTAAGGCTTTTATAAAGAGTTCCAAACTTTTTTGAGCCAATTCGTTATCTTCAGAGGCTACTGAAATAATCACTTTCCAACCATTTTTTAATTCTTTTGTAAATAATTTAAAATTAAAATTTAATATTAATTTAATATA
>DYMW01000037.1:4158-7402 GCA_020721385.1 Sulfurovum sp.
TTTTTAATTCTTTTGTAAATAATTTAAAATTAAAATTTAATATTAATTTAATATAAAGATGTTTCCTATATAATTACTTATGATATACCAACACAAAGAGTACACCATGGAACGTCAATCATTAATGAATGAAACAGCTAAAACAGAGGCTCTATTGATGCAACAATCATTAGACAGCTTTGATTATATACGGTCATTTCAAATTTTTTATATTAAAAACAGATTTCAGAGTATTGACCATTTTTGTAAAGATTATTTTTTATTACAACCTTTTTGGATTCGTATTTTTGGTTTTCGTTTTCTCTCTAAATATAGCCTTTTACGAAGTATAGAAGCATCCCATTTTCAAATTGGAACGACGATAGGAGAGAGAATTATTGTTAACAGAGATGAAAATGAGATTGTGTTTGGAAATTCAACGATGTTTTTAGATTATCGACTTTCGATGATTTTTAATGATGCTCAAACCATTACCGTTTCAAGAGGAATACGCCTAAAAAAACCAATGGTCAAACCTTTATATTGGAGTTTTAACAGTATAAATGAGATGTTTTTAAAGAAGAAATTACAAGTAGTTTTATAAAAAGATACCCTAAAAATTTAGGGTATTTAAAAAATTAAAAATTATATTTTACTTTGAATAAATGTATCCATGTCTTCAACAATCACTTCCAATGTTCTTTCACCATTAATTACTTCAAGTAGATTTTTAGCAGTGTAAAATGATTGAATTTCAGCCAATGGGTCAGTATAAATTTTCATTCTATTAAAGAACACTTCTACACTGTCATCACTTCGCTCTTCACCTGGCTTGGCATCAGCTGCACGACCTAAGATTCTCTCTTTGGCAACTTGTTCACTAACACGTACTTCGATAACAAAAACCAATTCAATATCTGTTTCGTTCTCTAAAATACCATCAAGTGCTGTCATCTGCTCTATACTTCTTGGATACCCATCAATCAGAACATTGTCAACAGGTGCACCTTTAATTGCTGAAATAATGGTATCAATAATAATGTTAAGTGGTACCAACGCTCCTCTTGAGATAAAACCATCAATGGTTTGACCCAATTCACTACCACTGGCTACTTCTTCTCTAAGCATATCCCCTGTTGAGTAGTGAACAATGTTTTGGGCATGTTTTTTAGCAATGATACTTGCATCCGTAGTTTTTCCTGAACCTGGGGCTCCAATGATTAGAAAGAGTTTTTTCATTTTCATTTTCCTTTTTTTATTTTAATGGGACGCTCTACTTGAACAAGTCCAAGTAACTACGCTAACGCTAAGTTTTTCTAATCGTTAGGCTTATCCACACGGGTGTGATTTTATAATTTATTGAGCGGTGTGTTGACGAATTCTAAGACTTAAATCTTTAAGTTGTTGCTCATCTACAGGGCTTGGTGCTTTGGTTAAGATACACTGTGCTTTTTGTGTTTTAGGGAAGGCAATAACCTCTCTAATGGAACTAGCACCTGTCATTAGCATAATAAGTCTGTCAAGACCTAAAGCAAAACCACCATGTGGTGGTGCACCAAATTTAAGAGCATCAAGTAGGAAACCAAATTTTTCTTTGGCTTCTTCATTGGTGATGCCTAAAAGTTTGAACACTTCTGCCTGCATCTCTTCTTTATGAATACGGATTGAACCACCACCCAATTCGGTACCGTTGAGTACAATGTCATACGCAATGGATGCTATCTCTTCAATGTCTTCATAATCGAGAGTTTTTGGTTGGGTAAAGGGATGGTGAAGGGCTTTAACTCTTCCCTCTTCAACTTCAAACATAGGGAAGTCTACTACCCATAAAAATTCAAACACATCTTTAGGGATAATTTTCATCTCTTCGGCTAAGAAAATTCTAAATCGTCCCATATAATCCCATACCAATTTTTTCTCACCAGCACCAAAGAATACGGCATCTCCAACTTCAAGTTCACAACGTTCAATAATCATTTGAATGTCTTCTTCGGTAAAGAATTTGGTTAATGGACCTTTTAATCCATCTTCTTTCATTTGGAAGTACCCAAGACCTGATGCTCCAAACTTACGCACGTAATCTTCGAAACCTTTCATTTGACGTTTTGAGAAGATTTCATCCCCCTTTGGAACTTTTAGGGCTTTAATACGGTTCTTTTTAGGTGTTTTGGCAATGCTTGAAAAAATCTCATTGTCACATCGTTCAAAAATATCAATCACATCAACCATTTTTAAATCATAACGCATATCGGGCTTATCTGAACCATAGTTTTCCATTGCCTCAGAATACGCCATACGTTTAAAGGTGCTTGGAATGTTAAATCCACATTTGTCAAAAATACTGTGAATCAGTTTTTCAGCTACTGTAATCACATCTTCTTGTTCACAGAAGCTCATCTCAACATCGATTTGGGTAAATTCTGGTTGTCTGTCGGCTCGTAAATCTTCATCTCTAAAACATTTGGCAATTTGGAAATATCTATCAAATCCACCCACCATTAAGAGTTGTTTAAAAAGTTGTGGTGATTGTGGAAGGGCATAAAATTCTCCACCATGGACACGACTTGGAACCAAATAATCTCTGGCACCCTCTGGAGTAGATTTGGTAAGAATAGGGGTTTCAACTTCTAAAAAGTTCAGTTCATCAAGGGCATTTCGTGCAGCAATGGTCACTTTTGAACGGAGTTTAAATATATCGTAAGATTTTTGAGTTCGAAGTTCAAGGTATCGGTATTTGAGTCTAATCTCTTCATTTACTTTTTCATCACCAAGGTCAAAAGGCATAGGAAGCGATTTGTTTTCAATTTTTAATGCATCAACCACAATTTCAATTTTACCTGTTTTGAGTTTTGGGTTTTCAAGACCTTCTCCTCTGGCACGTACTTTTCCTGTGGCAATCAGTACAAATTGGTCTCTTACATTTTCTGCTATTTTATGAACATCTGCATTATCTGCTGGGTCACAAACCAATTGAACCACTTGGTCTTTGTCTCGTAAATCTATAAAAATAAGTCCACCATGGTCACGGCGACTAGACACCCAACCCGATACGGTTACAACTTCGTCAATATGTGTCTCATTAACATCTGCACAATAGTGTGTTCTCACAATAATCCCTCTATACTTTATATACTAAAATGTATATAGTTTAAAATTTTTCGCGATTATAGCAAATTGTTGCATAGAAGTACGAATTTTTTGTTTAGAAGTCTACGGGATTAATTCATTGCATTAAGCGTTAGTAAGCGACAGCTGTTCTCTAAGA
>DYMW01000037.1:7502-13738 GCA_020721385.1 Sulfurovum sp.
TTTTATTGATAATAAAATTGTGTACATCGACTCTAGCAGAGATGGAACCATGAAAGACGCCAAAATAGTTTTTGTTAAACATTGAATGGGCGATATGTTTAAGATTCTGTAGAAGATGAGCATCCATGTTACGCACCCTTTGTAATTTTTTCGCTATTATATCATTGTTATTTTTTTATTATACGAGGTTATTGTATGAACATCCCCCATATTCCCGTACTTTTAAATGAAGTTTTAGAGGGATTCTCTACCATTAAAGCAGGATATTTTGTTGATTGTACGTTAGGTTATGCAGGGCATTCCGAAGCGATGTTACAGAGATATGAACATATTAGACACATCGGTATAGATAGAGATGATGAAGCTTTGGCATTCTCAAAAAAGCGATTAACACCCTTTGATGACCGAAGTACGCTTTATAAAGGCACGTTTGCCACCAGCCTTCCCATGTTGGAAGAGCGACCCATAACGGGTATTTTAGCCGACTTTGGTGTCTCCTCTTTACAGCTTGATAAGATGGAACGTGGTTTTAGTTTTGAAAGCCAAACACTCGATATGCGTATGGATTCTACTGCACCATTGAGTGCTTATGAGGTGGTGAACCATTATGGTCAAGAGCAGTTGGAGTATATTTTAGACCATTATGGTGAAGTGCGTTCTTATAAAAAAGTTGCTGCAGCAATTGTTGAAGCACGAAGCCACGGTGCGATAGAGAGTGGCAAACAACTTGCCGATATTATCTCTACCGTGATACCAAGAGGGGGTAAGATTCATCCTGCCACGTTGTCATTTCAAGGTATTCGTATTGAAGTCAACAATGAGCTTGGGGAAATCGAAGGGTTGTTGGATGTTTTGGAAGAAAAGTTTAAAGCAGGTGAGTTAAATGGGACGATTGTCTCTTTGATTACGTTTCACTCTTTAGAAGACCGATTGGTTAAAAACCGATATAAAAAATGGGCAACAGCGTGTATTTGCGAGGCAGAAGCGATGCGTTGTACGTGTGGTAAAAATCATGAATTGGGGAAAATGTTGGTGCGTAAACCCATTACGGCAACCAAAACAGAACTCAAAATCAATGCCCGTTCCCGTTCGGCAAAATTACGAACATTTATATTTAAAGGATAGTGACGTGTCTTTGGAAATCACAGAAGAAAATGGAGTAACCTTTGGCATGATACTTATTAGTCTTTCGTTAACAGCATTGGTACTTCTTTTGGTATTACCCAATATCTATTTGGACAATCAGATTTATTATGAGAGCCGTGATATTGCTCATTATCGAAACATTAAAGAGACGCTACAAGAAGAGCATGGTATTATTAAAAGTAAACTCGAAGCGATTCATTACCAAGAAAATTTACTCAAACAAGATATAAAGTAGTTAAGATGATTAGAAAATTTTTAGAATTTGCCATTGACCGTCCTGTCTTAAATCATATTTTTATGGTTTTTATGATTATTATGTCACTGTTTGCCTATCAGAGGATTCCGAAAGAGATTTTTCCTCCTTCTCAACTTGACCAAGTTTCTGTTTCGGGTGTTTATGTGGGGGCAAGTGCAGATGTTTTAGACAAGATGGCGGTTAAAACCATTGAAGATGAATTAAAAGGGCTTTCTGAAATAGACACCATTTATACCACCATTCAAAACGGTTTATTTTTAATCAATGCCGATATTTTACCAGGGAATGATTCACAGGTGATTTTGGGTGATGTAAAAGATATTGTCTCCAATATGCGACGAGATTTACCCTCGGATATGGATGAACCTTTGGCAAAAGTGGTGGTGCATGATTTCCCTCTTATTTTGGTAGCCATTTCAGGGGATACTCCTATTAATGAGTTGGTTAAAGCAGGAGATGATTTAAAAACCAGATTGGCTTTAATCCCTGATTTGAGTGATATTACCATTCGTGGTGAGTCCGATGAAGAGATATTGATTACCTTAGACCAACAAAAAATTGATGCCTATGGTCTTTCTAAAACATCGGTTTACAATGCCATCTCTTCATTGTCTTCTATCTTTCCTGTTGGAACCATTAAAGAGCAGGGAAATCACTTGTATATTTCAACCATTAATGGAGAAAAGAGTAAACAACGCCTAGAAGAGAGTATGCTCTCTGTTGATGGAAAACGGTTTTATTTGGGAGATATTGCGCATGTTACATTGGGCTTGGGCAACCCAGACCAACTTTCACATTTTAATGGTAAACCCAATATCTCATTGGACATTAAAAAAACCAAAGAGGGCGATGCCATTACATTAACCAAAAAGGTACGAGAGGTACTCGATGAGTACAATCTTGCCTATAAAGGTAAACTAACTTTTGAAGCCTATACCGATACTTCTATTTGGATTAAAAACCGTCTCAATTTGGTCTCTTCAAATATTGTTTTTGGGCTTATTATGGTAATGATGGCACTCTTTTTAACGCTTAATTTTCGTATTGCCTTGGTGGTTGGGATTGGTATTCCTGCTTCGTTTATGATAACATTAATTTTTGCTGATATTATAGGTTACAGTTTGAATATGTTAACCCTTATGGGAACATTGATTGCGTTAGGGATGTTGGTTGATGAAGCGATTGTGGTGGCGGAAAACATCTATCGACACATTGAGATGGGAAAAAGCCCAAGAGAAGCCACGATTGATGGTGCGGTTGAGATGTTTCCAGCGATTTTAACGGCAACATTGACCACCGTATTTGCTTTTTTACCCTTGTTGATTATGAGTGGAAAAATGGGAATGTTTATGCAGGTTTTACCGATTATGATTTCGGTACTGCTGTTGAGTTCTCTGTTTGAAGCTTTTTATTTTTTACCGCTTCATGCCAAAGAGTTTTTTTCGATGGGAAAAATAGAAAAGATTCAACAAGAAGAGAGCCAGTTTTGGAAATCTTTAACCAATTTTTATCAAACAATACTTAGATTTTTACTCAAAATTAAAGGGGTTGCCCTTTTGGTGTTGGTTGTTTCAATGTTGGTGGGAACGATTGGTCTGGCTAAAATTTCTAAGTTTCAACTTTTTCCTGAGTTTGATGTCCAACAAGTTTATCTGAATGGTAAAGTGAACATTAACAATGAGTTAAATGATACGGCAGGGTATGTGACCATTATTGAAAATGCACTCTTAAAACATTTGGATAAAGAATCCGTAGATTCCGTTACTTCGGTGATTGGTTTCAAAATGAATCCTGACCAAACCTTTGAGACAGGAGAGAATCTTTTTCAGATTTTTGTCAATCTTTATGAAAAAGCTCCTGAAAATATTTTTGATAAGTACATTAATCCCATTTTTTCATTAGAGTATGATGAGGGCAATATGATACGCCAAAAGAAGGCACAACTGATTGTAAAAGAGATTCAAGCAGACATTTTAGAAGAGATGCGAAACCTCAAAGTTAATGGTGAAAAGGTTTTTGAAGAGTTTAATGTTTATGCCCAACAAACAGGTATGGTTGGTAATGACATTGAGATAGGTTTTTCAGACCCTTCTCCTGAAAAAGTAGCAGAAGCATTAAGAAAAGTAGAAGAGAATCTTTCGAAAGTTAATGGGGTACATGATATTGGTAATAATGCTACCGAAGGTGAACGAGAGTTAAAACTACGCGTCAATGAGTATGGACAATCTTTGGGGCTGAGTGAAGGGTACATTACCCAAGCCTTACGCGGTTCATTCTTCAAAGCTGAATATGGAAAAATGTTTAATAAAGAGGGACTCGTACGGATTAAAATAGAAGACCAATACAAAGACCAAAAAGGAAGCATTGATAACTTTCGATTAACCACTCCTGATGGTCAAGTGGTGGTACTTAAAGAGGTGTGTGATTTTTACTATCAAAAAAGTTTTGTACGTATATTCAAAGAAGATGGTGAAAAAGTACGCTCCATTTATGCCAGTGTAGACAAAGCTGTTATTGTGCCATCGGATGTTATGAAACAGCTCAAACCACTTTTGAATGAGTTGGAAGCCGAGGGAGTTAAAGTAATTATTAAAGGGGAAGAGAAAGAGAACACCAAAATACAACGAGAGATGCTTCAAGCCGCACTTATTGCTGTATTTTTAATTTTTATCTTCTTGGTATGGATGTTCAACTCCTTTGTTCAGCCTTTAATTATTGTTGCGATTATTCCACTTTCTATTTTTGGGGTTTTAATTGGTACAAAAATCATGGGCTTAAACCTAACCATGTCTGGTGTTATGGGGATTGTTGGTCTAGCAGGAGTTGTGGTGAATGATGGTTTGATTATGTTGGAGTTTATACGTAGAGGACAGAATCAAGAAGAGGTACTAGAATTGGCAGGTCAGCGTATACGTCCCATTCTATTAACTTCTATTACCACCGTGTTGGGTCTCTCAACCTTAATGTTCTTTGCTTCTGGTCAAGCCCTTATTTTACAACCAATGGCCGTTAGTTTAGGTTTTGGAGTCGCATGGTCAACGGTGTTAAATCTTTACGTTGTTCCTTTAATGTTTGCCGTTATGTATAGGGTTGATGAGAATGGAAGAAAAGGTCTGTTTTCTATTTTTGATTGGTACATTGCTAGATGGACTAAAAGAGTAGAGAAGTTTAAGAAGAGGGCAAAACGTTGAATTTGAAAGTGAAGTCTAACAAGCATCACTTTTAAAATAGCGTCCATTTACGCCTTATAAAACAAACGAATAATCCCAATACCAAACAACCCCAATGCCAATGTTTTTAATTCACCATCATAGAGTAAAACAAAAA
This sequence comes from Sulfurovum sp., assembly GCA_020721385.1. Taxonomy (GTDB): domain Bacteria; phylum Campylobacterota; class Campylobacteria; order Campylobacterales; family Sulfurovaceae; genus UBA1140. Next base: position 12,232 of record DYMW01000037.1, read on the forward strand.
AACCACTTATCATTAATGCAAATGCATGAAGTAGTGGGCGAACATACTCTTTTAGCTCTTTGGCTATCCAGTGGAGTTGGTCTTTGGAAGCGACCACACCTACTTCATCTTGGGCTATTTTTTGTACCGATTTTTGAACATCTTGAATAAAAAATGGGGTATTTTTAATGCTCTCTTTGACCCGTTCGGTTATTCCATTTTTGGCTCCAAGGGCTTTGGGAATGTTCTCTTGTAGTATGGGTAAAATGTCTTTGATTCCATTGAAATTCTCAATATAGGTGGTTCCTAAACCTTCAATAATGGCACTCACCCGTAAAATATAGATTGCATCACTTGGCAGTTTAAACGGTAAATCTTTGGTCGATTCCAACACATCAAAGGCGAGTTGTTGCATGGATTCACTGCTTAAATTCTCATTGGAAAAGATGCCAAACATTTTAGAGGTAAATTCGGCAAGTTCTGCGGTGGGTGCTTCATAGGCGATGGTTCCTAACCGTTTGTTGGCACTGATATAGAGTTCATAGTTTTGCTCATTGGCTGCTTTGATGAGTTCAATAATGGCAATTCGACTCTCGTTGGGAACCCGTTTGACCATACCAAAATCGAGCAAAATCAACTCTCCTGTTTTAGAGACCAACAAATTTCCAGGGTGAGGGTCAGCATGAAAGTACCCTTCTATGAGCATTTGGTCGGTGTAGAAGTTAATAAGTTTCGCAATCAAGGGTCTAAAATCAATATGGTGTTTGAGCAGATTCTCTTTGTCATCAAAACGGAATCCCTCTTCAAAACTCATCATCAATGCTCCATCACTCGAAAACTCTGAATAGGCTTTTGGAAATTTAACACCACTGTTCTTATAGACCTTTGAAAAGGTTTCAAGGTTGTGTAACTCATTATTAAAGGAGACTTCTAACAGTATCATTTTAGCAAATTCACTCAAAACAGCTTCGATGGAATTTTTGGTATAGGTGCTAAAAAGAGGCTTAAACAGCGTGTTGAAAAAACCAATAATACGAATATCGGCTTGAACTTGCTTTTTGATGTTGTACCGTCGTAGTTTAACCGCTACTTTGGTACCATTGTTCAGATACGCACCATGTACTTGTCCTACAGAAGCCGATGCAATGGGGTTAATTTCAAAACTTTTAAAGATATTTTTACCTGCAAAGGCATCATCGTAAACTTTTTGAAACTCTTTTTTATTCATCACAGGAAGTTGATCGTGAAGCTCTTTGAGTTGTGTTAAATACTCTTGTGGAAAAAAATCTGAACGCGTTGCTAAGACTTGTGCCAATTTAACAAAACTTGCCCCAAGGGTAATAACGCTCTCTTTTAAGGCTTGGGGTTGAAGAGGTTTTACTCCTAAAAAACGCTCTTTTCGTTTAATAATCAAATAGAGTGTTAATAAAAAAGCAAAAACGGCATAAATTCGTTTTGGATGGTAATAGTTGATGGTTTTAATAGATAATCCTTTTTTTGAGCATTATACCGTGATTTTTTATGCCAT
>DYMW01000038.1 GCA_020721385.1 Sulfurovum sp.
TACCGATTTTAAGGGAATTGCTTTGCTTTAGGTTTTATCGAACTCAGGTTAATACTGTTTTAGAAGGCAATTACTTTACAGACAGAAATACGCAAGGTGTTTTAAAATTTATGAAAGAAGAAAACACATAACAAATCCTAGCAGTGAACGCACAGCGTCACTGAAGTTAAACGTTAGTTTCACAATGGATATAGAATGTTAAATTTTATAACGAGCTTATTTTCAAATCCTATATATATTCAAATTTGGGAAAATAGAATTCTAGTTACTAATATTGATGACCAAATAATATTTGATGAGAAACCATTAATAGCAATAGAGAAAAACAATAAAAACCAAGAAATTATTGCCGCTATCGGTAACGATGCCGAACATGATAAGAATAGTAGAACCATAAGTAATCCATTCTCTCACCCAAGAATATTAGTTAAGGATTTTATAAAAGCCGAAAAAATCATTCAGCATGCTATTCAAACAGTTCATAAAAACACCATTCTCAAACTCACACCTCAAGTTGTCATACATCCAATGGAAAGACTGGACGGGGGTATAACCGATATAGAATAAGAGTTTTTAAAGGTGGAAACTCCCATCGTCTTGATGGGAATGCATACGAGAACCTGCATATAAAAATGACATAATCGTGCTATAATCACTTCATGGGACGAAGCAGATATAAAATTTATGAACCGACACATCCGCATTTTATCACTTGTACGATACTCAATTGGTTGTCTATATTCACTAGAGTGGAGAGTGTAGATATCATTATACAGAGTCTCAAATACCTCCAAAAAGAAGAGGGGCTTAGACTTTATGCTTATGTGATATTAGAAAACCATGTCCATCTGGTAGCGAGTAGTGATGATATAGCAAAAAGTATGCAACACTTCAAATCATTTACAGCCAAAAAGATACTCAAATTACTTCAAGAAGTAAATGCTACGGTTTTGTTGGAACAGTTCAAATTCTATAAAAAGGCTCATAAAACTACAGCAGAGTATCAGATATGGCAAGAGGGAATACAACCCAAACTCATACAAACAGATGCTATGATGATATCTAAAATCAACTATATACATAACAATCCTATCAAAAGAGGATATGTGGATGTTGCTTGGCATTGGAGATACTCAAGTGCTAGAGACTACGAGGGGATGGATGGATTGATAGAGGTTGAGAGGTTTTGGTAGATGGGGTTTGAGTATGCATTCCCATCGAGACGATGGGAACGAGGGACAAATTCGATTGTTGATTTTTTGGAGAATCCTAAGCCATATTATGATAATTTTGAATACGTTCAAACAACAGAAGGAAAGAAATGATAATCTATATACATGGTTTTGGAAGCTCAGGGCAAGGTGGAAAAGCGAAAGAGTTTCGGGAGTACTTTAAAAGTATTGGTGAAGCATTCATTGCTCCATCGCTTTCGTATGTACCCAAATTGGCAATAACAACGCTTGAAGAGTTGATAAATTCTTATGAAAATGTGACGCTTATTGGTTCATCTTTGGGTGGATATTATGCAATCTATTTGGCTGAAAAGTATGGGCTAAAAGCGGTACTCATTAATCCTGCGGTTGAGTCGCTTAAAACCCTTAAACGGGCTATTAATTTAACGGGATATGCACCCAACTATTATGATGGTAGTCGGTTTGGGTGGAATGCATCTCATTTAGAGATGTTGAAATTGTATGCGGTTGATGAGGTAGCTTCTAAAGATTATTTGTTATTGCTTCAAAAGGGTGATGATGTGTTGGATTACCAAGAAGCCATTGCTAAAATTCCTTGGGCAATGATGGTGATAGAAGAGGGTGGAACACACCAGTTTGAGGGAATAGAACGATATTTTGAGCAGATACGCAATTTTTTAATCGACCAATAACGTTGACCTTTAAAAAGGCAACTCTTCATTGGTGACATAGCTGTTTCCGAGTTGTAAATAGTAGTTAACCACACGGCTATCGACTTTGACCATACGTTGTAAATAGGCAGACAAATCCCCACGATTAAAATCAAGTTTTAAATTTTTAGGATTAATTGCTCGTGAAATTGCCACATAAAATTGACTTGGGGCAAAGATGTTGTCGACATTACAAACCAAGTTGTCAATGCTCATTCCTTGGCTTTTATGAATGGTGACCGCATAAGCGAGTTTAAGAGGAAACTGCGAAAGGGTGGCTAGGGTAATGCTTTTGATTTTGCCCTCTTTATCACTTTGCATTTCTAGTAAATCAAACTCATGGCGTTCTACCCGTACAAATTGCTCCTCTTTTTCTACAATGATATAATCATCTTCTATTTGGGTGATAACGCCACGTTCTCCATTGGCATACTTTCCCCATTTATTGATGGTAAACAGTACAGGAACCCCTATTTTAAGTGTAAGTTGTTCCTCAACAGGTAAGATACTTTTCCACGCACTTAACCGTTTTTCATGCACTTTTCCTTGATGCTCTTCAATGGTGGCAAAGAGTAGATGCTCATCGGCATCAATGGCATCAAGTTTAACACGATTGGTAGAGTTTACTTCAACATTACGTCCAAAAAGAAAGGTAGGGTTTTCCTCTTTCATCTGCGTATTGGCAAGTCGAAGCATGTAGTTGGTTACCTCCTCATCACATTCACCTACGCGAATTTTGTGGAGTATATGGGTAAATTCTGCATCATCGGTTCGTCGCATTTGGGTGAGTTCAATCACAATGGGGCTAAAACTTTTCCACGCATCCGATTCAAATGCATAAAGTTTTTCACCAAACAAATCGGCACTTTTTTGTCCATACTTTTGTACAGGAGGAAGTTGAAAAAAATCGCCCACAAAAAGCAGTTTGCCCAAATAGCCCATTGAGCTTAGACGGTAATTTATCATCTCCATCATATCGGCAGAAACCATAGAAATTTCATCAATAATAATTAAATCGGTCGCTTGTAGAATCTTTTTGAGTTCAGCCAAACGAGAACGTGAACGTTTGTCATGTTGGTCAAGCTCTTCAAAGTTGTTAGAGATGCCAAAAACAAAAAAACTGTGAATGGTAAAGCCCCCAATATTGACAGCACTCACCCCTGTCGAACCCAAGGCTACCACTTGTGTATCGCTTTGGGTTCGGTACTCTTTTATAATTTCGGTGGTGGTATAACTTTTGCCCACACCCGCTCCACCTGTTAAGAATACATTGTTTGTTTTTAAGTGGTTGAGTACTAAGTTTATATTGTTCACGGTTTACCCTATTTTTTTAGCTAATTTTACTATAATATCTTACTAACTCATAAGGATTTTAGACATTAAAACACAGTTTCAAAATTTCTTTCACCATTTTAGTTATTTAGAACTTGAACAACTCATTGAGATGTTTGCGGTGTTTGGTGGAATAGAAGAGGCATTAGAGTTGGATTTTTTTGATGATTTGGAGTCGATTATTCGTTTTAATTTTGTAGAACACTATAAAGAGTTAAATCTGCTTATCTCACCTTCGTATCTGCTAGAAGAACCATACCGTTTTCTTTTGATTGCAGTGGCTAGGGGTGATGGACGGTTATCGAATATTTTCAGAAAAGCCAGAGTGGGTGAAACATTAGGGTTACGTCTGCTCCATGAGTTGGTGGAGTTGGGCATAGTAGAATTTGAAAATTCACGAGAACCAGCACTTAAAAAATATCCCAATCAAAAATTGGAAAAAGCTTTGCGTTCTTATAAAATAGAGTCAAAAGTCCGTTTTAAAACTCCTTTTTATCGTTTTTGGTTTGGCTTTGTAGAACCTTATAATCAGGAATTGGTAAGAGGTCAAGTACAACGTTTTTTTGAAAACTTTGAACAACACTTTTCCCGTTTGAACTCTCTGATTTTTGAACAACTTTCACAAGAGCTTCTGAATCAACATTATCACAATGAACTCATTATCAATGGAAGCTACTGGGATCAACACAGCGAGTTTGACATCTGGGCAACCCATCAAAATGGTACACGTATTTTGGGGGAATGTAAATTTACCAACCGCAGGGTTTGTAAAAGTGAATTTTCCAAACTCAAACAGAAAGCTCAAACCTCAGGCTTAAAAGTCGATACCTACGCACTCTTTTCTAAAAGTGGTTTCTCTAACGAACTAAAAGGTGCTGGTATTAAAAATTTGTTGTTGTTTGAATTGAAGGATTTTGAGCGGTTGTTGGAGTAGTTTAAAAAAGTGGTGGGTCCGGAGAGACTCGAACTCTCGACCACTCGGTTATGAGCCGAGTGCTCTAACCAACTGAGCTACAGACCCATTAGAGCAAAGAATAAAACGCTGAAGACTATTTCTTCATCATCGTTATTTTTGAGTCCGAATTATACATAAAATAAAATTTAAAAGCAAGTAAATTTTCTAAAATACCAAAAAGAAGAGAAAAAATAATAAAGGAAGTACCACCATGACTAAACATGGGGAGAGGCAGTCCAACAACAGGGGCTAAACCGATGGTCATTAGGATATTGACCGTCATATAGATAAAAAATAAAAGGGCAATACCTGAGGCAATAACCTTTAAAAAATAATCTTTGGTATTTTTCATGGCAATGTATAAGAGATGTAGAATAAGTGCAATATACAGTAAAATGGTGGTTATCATTCCCATAAAGCCAAATCGTTCTCCCAAATAGGCAAAAATAAAGTCGGTTGAAGATACAGGTAGAAATTTTAATTGGGTTTGGGTGGCATCTTCTCGGTTTTGACCATGCATACCTCCTGAACCAATGGCAATAAGTGATTGTTGAACATGGTAACTTGGTTCTCCAATAAAGTTTGCAATACGTTGTTTTTGGTAGGGTTTAAGTCCATGCGTATAGATAATTGGAGCCGATAAGCCTAAAATAAGAAAAATGGTGAGCCAAATACGGGTTTGAACGCCAATAACAAACAGAATTCCAAATCCTGTAAGCAGTAAAACCAATCCTGTTCCTAAGTCAGGTTCTTTGGCAATAAGTACAAATGGAATAATAATATACATAGAGAGTTTAGCAAACATTTTCCACTCATATCCCTCTTTAGGGGGTGGGGTACGTGAGATGAGGTACCCCAATATTAGTAAAACGGTAATCTTAATAAATTCAGAGGGTTGAATGGTTAGACCGATGACAGGTATTTGAATCCATCGTTTAGCACCAAGGATATTTATTCCAAATAAGTCAACACTTAGGAGCAACAGTAGATTAAACCAATAGGTTATAGGAATAAGCCATTGTAGTTTACGCCAAGGAATTAAAAAAGAAATGAAGAAAACAGCCGAAGCAATACCATAATAGACCATTTGTTTTTGAAAGAGCGTCTCTTTGATTTCATAAACCAAATGAGAAGAGATAATAAAAAGAGGAATAAGTTGTAAAATTAATAAAAAGTTAATTTGTTGAAGGATACGTCTATCGAATTGGAACCAGTTGTTCATATAGTGCTCTGTAGTTTTTGATAACATTATATCGAAGTGAAATTTAATCTTAAGTACCGAAGAGCTACAGTTTTGGCATTTTAGGGGGAAATGCAAAGGTATATCTATCAATTTAAAAGGAGGAATGAAAAGAAATTTCTCTTCCAATACTTAAGATCTAATGCAAGTATATCTAAATAAGATAAAATTACTCTTAATTTTTAAAAAAATTATTTATTTTTTTTAAAAATTAAAAGTGACGTTTATTTGATGGGCTTTGTCGACCTGATTTTTTCTTTTTACTATTGTTTTGAGGTAACATTTCAGGTTTTCCCATCATTTTTTGTGCAAACTCTTTGGCTTTTTTTAAGGTTAAAGCTTTTTTCTTCTCTTCATCGGTACTGTTTTTATTGGATACTTTTTTACTACTTGCTTGTATGTTTGATGTATAGGTAAACCCTTCGGTTTCTATGGTGGGTAATGGTTTGTTAATCAGGGTTTCAATTTCTTTCAGTTGTGCTACCTCTTCGGTACAAACAAGAGAAAGGGCTTCTCCTTCTTGTTTGGCACGTCCTGTACGACCAATACGGTGAATATAATCTTCATTTTTAACAGGAAGCTCAAAGTTAATAACATGGGGTAGGTTAATAATATCGATACCCCTAGCAGCCACATCGGTTGCAACCAAAACACGAACGGTTTTATTTTTGAATGCGTGTAGTGCTTCTATTCTTTGTCCTTGGCTTTTATCCCCATGAATGGCACGAGCATCAATTTTTTCATGGTTGAGATGTTCCACGATTTTATCTGCTTGTAGTTTGGTATTGGTAAAGATAAGCACTTGATGCCAATCATTATTGCGTATAAGTGTAGAGAGCAGGGACATTTTTTGCTCCACATTAACATAATGTACCACTTGTGCCACTTGTTTGGTAGAAAGGTTCTCCTTGTCTATCTCTACGATTTTTGGATTTTCTAAAAAAGATTTGGCAAGTTTCATAATGATTGGAGGAAAAGTAGCTGAGAACATAATCGATTGTCGTTTTTTATCTCCAATCTTTTTTGGAAGCAGTGCAAGAATGGCTCTAATGTCATCAATAAAACCCATTTCCAACATTTTATCGGCTTCATCGAGTATCACTATTTCAACTTCTGATAAATTAATGGTTTTGTTTTTAATGTGGTCAAGAAGTCGACCTGTGGTGGCAATGGCAATGTTTGCCCCAGAACGAATCTGTGTGGTTTGACTACCAAGTTTAACGCCACCATAAAGTGCCACCGATTTATGGCTAAAGGCTTTACCGTACTCTTCTGTTTTGGTCTGTACTTGAAGTGCAAGTTCACGTGTTGGTACCAATATAAGGGCTTTGATTTTGTATCGGTCATCTCCTTGTTTTACTTCAGTATCCTCTTTTAAATTTTCCAACATGGGCAGTACAAATCCTGCCGTTTTACCTGTTCCTGTTTGAGATGTTGCCAATATATCATGACCTTTTAAGAGTAAAGGAATGGCTTTTTGTTGTATCTCCGTGGGTTCGGTGTAGCCCAATTTTTTGAGTGTGTGTAAAAGTTTGGTTGAGAGTTTTAGGGTTTTGAATGACATTTAAGTTCCTTATTAATTCAACATTATATTATAGTTTTGGTATAATCCAACAATTTCACAAATATAAAGAGGAGACATTTATGTCATTCCAAGAGTTTAAAATAGAAAACATAGAGACATTTCCACAAACATTGGAGCAATTACTTTCTAAGCAGTTGGCAACCATTGATACCATTACCAAAAGTGAAGCATCAAGTTATGAAACCGTATTAAAGCCTTTACAAGATTTGGATGAAACGTTAAATGCTTTTTTTACCCCACTTTCACACTTAAACAGTGTAGAGAATTCAGAAGCAACGCAAAAAGCTTATGAGGCATCACTGCCACAACTTTCGATGTTTTACAGTAAAATAGCACAAAATGAAGCCCTTTTTGAAAAAATAAAACAACTTCATTCTCAAAATGCCGAAGCACAAAAAGTAATTGATAATGAGATACGAGGTTTTGTACTCTCTGGTGCCAATTTACCGTTGGAGCAGAAAAAAGAGTTGGAAGCGATTAATTTAAAATTGAGCGAACTCTCCAATAAATTCTCTCAAAATCTTTTAGATGCCACCAATGCCTATGAACTAATTATAGAAGATGAGCAAGATGTAGAGGGAATTCCAAAGAGTGATTTGGCATTGGCAAAAACAGAAATAGAGGGGAAAACGGTGTATAAGTTTACCTTGCAAATTCCAAGTTATTTGGTCTATATGACTTATGGAATAAATTGTGCTTACCGTGAAGAGCTGTACAAAGCGTATGCGACTAGAGCCCCACAAAATGCCAAATTGATTGATGAAATTTTAGAACTTCGACAACAAAAAGCAAAACTTTTAGGGTTTAATAATTTTTCTGAGTACTCTTTAGCCGAAAAAGATGCATCAAGTACCGAAGATGTAACGCATTTTTTAGAAGAGTTGGCACGACTTAGTTTACCACAAGCCAAACTAGAGTTGACCGAGCTAAGATTGTTTGCTCAAACTTCTGATGATATTGCTTCTCTTCAACCGTTTGATGTAGGATACTATAGTGAAAAACTTAAAAAGATAAAATTTAATTTTGATGAGAGTATGACCAAACCCTATTTTGAACAATCTAAAGTTCTTCGAGGTTTGTTGGATGTGGTCTCTGAACTCTTTTTGGTAAAGTTTAGAGCAGTAGAGGCAACAGTATGGAATGAAAAAGTTAAAACGTTTGATATTTATAAAAATGATGCCCTTTCAGGGAGAATTTATTTTGATTTAGAAGCCCGAAAAAACAAAAGTGGTGGAGCATGGATGAACGATTGGGAGACACACTTTCACAACACCGAAGGACATCTTCATCTACCATCGGCTTTTGTGGTCTGTAATTTCTCTCCTTCAACTTCTGAAAATCCAAGCTTATTACGTCATGATGATGTGGTAACGCTCTTTCACGAAATGGGTCATGCCATTCACCACCTATTTGGAACGTGTACCGAGCGTTCAGTTTCAGGTATTAACGGTGTTGCGTGGGATGTGGTTGAGTTTCCTTCACAGTTTTTAGAGAGTTTTGCTTATGAAAAACCGATATTGAAACGTTTTGCTTTTCATTATGAAACAGGCGAACCGATGAGTGAGAAACTGTTAGACAAAATTAAAGAGACCAAAAATTATCAAGCTGCCTTGGGGATTTTACGTCAAGTTGAACTCTCTTTATTTGATTTCAATCTTCATAAAGCCGTCTATAAAGGTGATGAGGTTCAATCATTGGTGGATGATATTCGAGAAACCACAGCATTGTTGGATGTGCCAAGTTATAACAAGTTTCAAAATGGATTTTCTCATATTTTTTCAGGTGGGTACGCTGCTGGATATTACAGTTACAAATGGGCAGAAGTTTTAAGTGCCGATGCTTTTTTTGCATGTATTGATGAGCATGGATTTAACCAAGAGAAAGCAGAGGGATACCAAAAATACATACTCAACAAAGGGGGTTCAGAAGATATGTCAAGTTTGTATAAACAGTGGTTGGGAAGAGAGCCTAAAGTGGAAAGTCTGTTGAAGTTGTATGATATAACAACATAGTATGCTTATCGTATAATTTTGGAAGTGAGATTAAAAATTTCACTTCCAAATCGGATTTTATTTAAGTGTTTGAACAAATGTTTTAATACGTTTAATACCCTTACGAATGGTTTCAATATCGGTAGCAAATGAGAATCTAAAATATCCTTCTGCTCCAAAACCAACACCTGGAACGACGGCTACACCTTGGGCTTCTAATAAATCTTTACAAAATTGCATGGAGTCATTGGAGACCTCTTTAATGTTAACAAATAGATAAAACGCACCACTTGGTTTAACAACACTCAATCCATCGATGTTATTAAAGAGTTCAACTGCCTCATTACAACGTGCTTCAAAAGCAACCCTCATCGCTTCAACCTCTTTATTAATTGTACCATCAAGACCCACAATCGCAGCTTCTTGGGTGATGGAGTTGATGTTTGAGGTACTTTGAGATTGTAAATTGTCCATAACAGCAATAAGTTCTTTGTTGGGTGATGCCATGTATCCAAATCTCCATCCTGTCATCGCAGCTGATTTGCTAAGACCATTAATCGTAACCGTTCTTTGATACATGTCTTCAGAGATACTCGCAGTGGCTACAAATTTGGTGTCACCAAAAACCAATTTTTCATACATTTCATCACTTGCAACAAGAATATTGGTACCTTTAAGAACTTCGGCTAACGCTTCAAGCTCTTCTTTGGTATAAACAGCACCCGTCGGGTTAGAAGGTGAGGTTAAAACCAACATTTTTGTTTTGGGTGTAATGGCATCTTTAAGCTGTTGGGCTGTGATTTTAAATCCACTGTTATCGTCAGTATCAATAATCACCGATGTTCCACCAGAGTATTTAACCAATTCAGGATAGGTTACCCAATAAGGAGCAGGAATAATGACTTCATCTCCGACATCAACAACCGCTTGGAAAAGATTGAAAAGAGAGTGTTTTGCCCCATTGTTGGTTAAAATTTGATTGGGAGCATACGTAATGTTGTTCTCTCTTTGAAGTTTATCGGCAACAGCTTTCAATAGAGCAGGAGTACCCGCAACCGCAGTATATTTGGTTTTTCCCTCATCGAGTGCTTTTTTAGCAGCATTTTTAACCGCATCAGGGGTATCAAAGTCTGGCTCACCTGCAGAAAATGAGAGGACATCTTTGCCTTGTGCTTTTAAATCTCTTGCTAGTGAAGCAATTTCAATAGTTAAAGAAGCTGAGAGGGTTTGAATACGTTGTGAAAGCATGGTTTCGCCTTTAATTTTGGTAATAATCGAAATTTTGAAATTATACTAAATCCTTAATTAAAAATGGAGTAATAATTAAATTTATTACATTGACTTAATAAAGGTTGCATAGATTTCGGTCAACTCATGATCTTCTTTCTCCATCAGTTCAATATTGCCTGTTTTGATGGTTTCTTCAAGTACAGCAATGCGTTTAATGAGATAGTGAAAAATTTCTTTGTTAACATCGGGAAGCATATCGTGTCGTAAATCAGTACTTTTCGAATCACAATTGATAATACGTGCAGGAATACCAACCGCGGTGGTATAAGCAGGTACATCTTTGACGACCACTGAGTTGGCACCTATTTTGGCACCTTTACCAATGGTGATGTTACCCAATACTTTGGCACCTGCACCAATAACCACATTGTTTTCAACCGTAGGGTGTCGTTTTCCATGAGAAGTACTCACCCCTCCAAGCGTGACTTGTTGGTAAATAACCACATCATCACCAATAATAGCGGTTTCACCAATAACAACACCTACACCATGATCAATAAAAACACGAGCACCAATGGTGGCTGCAGGGTGAATATCAACCGTGGTTAAAAATTGTCCAATGGCTGAGATAAACCTTGGAAGAAATCGAAGCCCTTTGTTGTAAAGGGCATGAGCAAAACGATGAAACAAGAGTGCCCAAAGACCTGGGTAGTTAAAAAACAGTTCAAATGTTGAGTGCAAAGCAGGGTCGTTGTGTTTGACATTTAAAAAATCTTCTTTGATGGTGGTAAAAATATTCATGATGACTCCTCATTACTGGCTTGAATGGTCTTAAGATAACTATTTTCACTTAAATATAGATAAAGTTTGCCCAACAACTCTCTTTTTTGAGTCTGATTAATCAGTGTAGACTCTTCTAATTGGTATTTTAGTTTTTTGTCCAACCAATTTTTGTCATAATCCATGTCGTCCAAAACATCCATAATGTTTTGTGATTCAATGAGCTTTTCAAGGGTATAATTTCCCTCTTCATCAAATTCTACAATCACTTCTGTTGGATGGGTAAAGAGATTGTGATTCATTCCCAATACCTCTTGATAAGCTCCCGTAAGAAAGAAGGCTAAAAAGTATTCATCTTTGGTAACATCAACATCATGAAGATAGAGTGGTAATTCTCCATCAAAGGCAATCTCTCCATCACTGTCACACGTAATGTCCCAAATGGTGGCAGGATTGGTTGGTTTTATGTCCAGTTTATCAATAGGCATCATGGGAAAGTGTTGTTTTAAACCCCAAAAATCTGGTAAGGATTGAAAGGTTGAAAAGTTTACCAAGTAGCGTTCTTGAATTTTGTTTTGTAATTTTTGAAGTTCTTCTGTCCCATCATCTTTAAGGAGTAGTATTGATTTTTTAATAATCAAATTCACCAAAATTTCGGTATTAGAACGGTCTTCTAAATCAATATAACCCAAATCAAAGAGGGTTAACAAACTCTCCATGTGATCTAGTCCATCATGCAGATACTCCCTTGCAGTGGCACGGTTAAGCGATACCCAAAGGTCATACAGCTCAACAATAAGCGGTGGATTAATCTCTTTTAATCGCAATGACTTTTCATGATAATCTTGAGAAAAAAGTTCCAAAACAGGGGCAATGAGTACCGAGTGATTGGAAGCAATAAATCTACCCGATTCTGTAAAAATATCAGGTTCTGCAATCTCTTTGTTTTTCGCAATCTCTTTAAGAACAAAAACAACATCGTTGGCAAATTCAGACAAAGCATAATTAATCTCTTTGGCATGAGCATGTTGACTGTATTCAACGGCCAGTCCTCCACCAATGTTGATGGCATTGAGTGCCGAAGCTCCTCTGTTTTTTAAATCAGCATAGATGTTTCCCGCTTCTCTTAGGGCTTTTTTTAGAGGGGAAATGTCACTCATCTGTGAACCAATATGGAAATGAATCATCCATAATTGCTCTAATAAGTTATTGTTTTGAATCAGTTCATATGCTTCAAGCAGTTCGGTTGAGGTTAAGCCAAATTTAGAACTGTATCCACCACTTTTTGCCCAAATACCAATACCTGCACTGTGTAGTCGTATTCTTACACCGATTTTAGGAATAACGGGAATCTCTCTTTTTTTGTTAAACTCATGATTGACTTCAATAATGGTTTCAAGTTCACCAAGTCCTTCGATGGTAATGGTAATGTTGTGTCCCATATTTGCAGCAATAAAACATAAGGCAATCATCTCTTTGTCTTTAAATCCATTGACCGTAATGGGTGCACCCATTGGTGTATGGGTCATGGCAATAATGAGTTCGGCTTTACTTCCTGCTTCTAGTCCATAATTATACGTTTTTGAAACTTCCATGAGTGAATTGACAAAGTTGGGAAATTGATTCACTTTTAAGGGAAAAACTGCTTGAAAATCACCTTGGTAGTTAAACTCTTTTTTGGCTCTGTTAAATTCATTGTATAACGTAGAAATTTGTTTTTTAATAAGATGGGGGAACCGAAGCAGTATTGGACCTTTATATCCTTTGTTTCTTACATTATTGGTTATTTCAAGTAGAGATGGTTTATTTTTATAGTTAACATTAACGGTACTGTTTTTTATTATGAAGTTATTATCACTCCAAATTTTAATACCATAGTTTGTGTTCATGGTGGACTCCTCATAAATTTCAAAAAAGTATTATATCTAATATAGAAAACGTTTTACTTTTCTTTGATTTGTGTTTTTCTATTTTTAATAATTTATAAAAATATTTAATAATTAAATTTAAGTTTATTTTTATTAAATTACTGATATAACTAGATAGAAGAGCATTTAAAAGGAAGTAAATAATGAAAAAAATTAAATTGATAGCGTATTTATTCAGTGTTGTCGTGGGAACACAGTTAATATTGATGGGATGTAGTAATAATGAGGTCAACATAAGCCAAGTGACTCCAAATCATGAGGGTTATTTGGTGAATATTTCCAATGACGTGATTGAGTATCGTTGTGGGGATAAAGTAGCCGTTATTGAAGATGGAGAAAAATTTTCATGTCCCTCTTTTCCAATAACTTTTTACATTGACTCTTTAGCATTGGGGGAAATCAATTCTATTCATGGAGATGGTTATGTTTTTCCACAAGATATTATTTCGGTAGACAACAGTAATATTATTGACAAAAGTATCAATCATATTAAAGTGGCATTACGCTAATTTGATTTTAAAAAAGAGGCATTTTTAAAGTGCCTCTTCATCCTCTTCACCTCGTATAATAAATTAAGAGTAAATCTAACTCTAAAAAGAAAGATACTACTCTTTTAAGATTGAAGTACTAACTTCAAATCTTGTAACAAACACAGTTTATGACTGAAGATAAAACAACATTTTTCTCCTACCTTTGCTTTCTTTTTTGGCGACTACTGAAGAGAAGATTATGCTTCTGTAACAGGTATTTCTACTTCAGTACCTTCCCAGATAC
>DYMW01000039.1 GCA_020721385.1 Sulfurovum sp.
AAAAAAAGGACAGGCTACTTTATTAACATTTTATATCAAGCTCATACCTTGTACTCCTACCACTATAACCCTCTATCTCTCTGATAATACCTTTATTTAGCATATCTTTAAGATGTCTTGAGGCTGTGATGGCATCTGTTTTGGTTAATGCCCTGTACTTTTTGTTGGTGAGTCCACCTTCAAAATTTCCTTCTCCAATGTCCAGAAGTCTGTTGATAACTTTTCTCTGTTTATCATTTAATTTGATATGTCTTATTTTGTCATGAAACTTTGTTTTTTCAACAACTTGTTGGATGTTTTTTATAGAAATATCTATGGACTTCTCTATACTTTTCGTATGCCATTTTATCCATTCGGTTAGCTCTAAGTTACTGTTGTATACCAAGTTTTGTGTTCTTTCAAGTTTGTTGTAGTACGCTTGTCTATCTTGGTTAATCGCAGAAGATATGGAGTAGTACCTATTGTCTAACCCTCCCTCTTTTGCCAATATGTAGTTAACAATGGCTCTTCCGATACGTCCATTTCCATCATCATAAGGGTGAATGGACTCAAACCATAAATGAGCAACAGCAGATTTAACAATAAAGTTTTCACTACTGTTGTTAATATAGTCTATAAGCTCTTTGATAGAGGGTTCAATGTGCTTTTGAGGTATGGCTACATAGTGTACTTTCTCTTTTCCTATAGAGCCTGAAACAATTTGCATATCGTCATGGTCTCTAAAAACTCCCTTGTTAACAGGGTATAGAACAGAACTGTACGCTTCAAATATAGCACAATGCCATCGGTGTAGTCTCTCTAACGACAACGCTTCTTGGTTAAACCTACTGTCTATGTAAAGTTCTGTTAAGCTGTCACTCTTTTTAGTCGACTTGTCCTCTTCTCTGTTAAAGGCAATATTGAACTTTTTTTGTAACGATGACCTAACGCTGTCACGCTTTAGTTCAATACCTTCTATTTCAGAAGTAGCAATAATCTCACTTAACGAAGTTTCAATGGAAAAGTTATCTTGTTCACTATTTGAAAGGTACGATATTTTCCCTTTTAACTCTCCACTTTTTTCAATAAGACGAAATATCATGGGTTCTATCTCTTTGTAGTCATGGTTAAAATTAGGAAAATTTGGGTGTTGCCAAATCCACTTTTTTGTATTCATAACATATTCCTGTTATTATTAGATTATTAATCATAACAAAAAAATGATATGAATATCTTTTTAATCATAACATTTTTTTGTTAACCTGAGTTCGACAACTAAAGATACCTGTATTTAGTTGTCGAACTCAGGTTGTTACCAAAAAAGTAGGTCTCAAACAAGTTAACTATACGTTGAAAATTTATAAAAAATAAATTAACTGTTCCGTAACGCCTCATATTCACGAGGTATCAGATAATCTTCTGTCTTTAACGGTTCACTAAACACCCCTTTCTCAAAGCCAAGTTCATAGAGCTTATCTAAGGCTTTGAGTTGAAGAGGGGATAATTCTACCGATTCATCTGAAGCATACATATCCAAATATTTCGTCAACATTGCATCGGAGATTCGTACCAACTTTTCATCTTCTAATCGTCTACAAAGTTCCTCTTTTTTATCATTGGCTATTTTGACCCCATTAATTAAAATATTTTCTATCTCAATCGCACGGTTTAGTGGCAATGAACGGCGAATTGCCATACCACCAAGAGGTAAAGGTAACCCTTCACCTGCGAGTTCTACCCAAATATCCCAAATCTCTTTTTCGACTTCTAGGCTCTCATCATAATCTAAAATCGACTCATGAATCAATACACCAGCATCCACTTCACCATTGACCACAGCCATTTCTATCTCTAAAAAGTCCATGTAAACAGGTCGTGCCTCAGGGTAATAAAGTTTGAACAACATCGCATTGGTGGTATATTTTCCTGAAAGAGCCACTTTAAAATTACGTTTAAGTTTTTTATCTTTACGGCGAATCAATTTCGGACCATAACCATTCCCAAAACTAACAGCCGTTCGTAACATGGCATATTCACTTTTAATCAAAGGATACATCCCAAAACTAATCGCCGACACATCATACGTACCCGCAATCGCCTCTTTATTAAGGGTCTCTATGTCTAAACCGATGTTATCAAACTCATAATCTTTGGTCTCAACCCAACCAAATTTAATCGCATAATACATAAATATATCATCAGCATCAGGGGAGTGGGCTAGTAGTATTTTTTTCATCAAAGAACCTATAATTTTTTAATTTTTTTGTATTTTATCCAAATTCTCTAAAAAGACAAACTTTACAAAAAATATGACAATTTGACATATTTTTGTACCTATCATGAAAAACCTACTAAAATGGTGATAATATTATCAGTATAATAAATTATAAAGGATGTCAAATACAATGAATGCAAATAAACAAAAAGCTTTAGACATGGCACTAAAACAAATCGACAAAAGTTTTGGAAAAGGTGCTATTGTAAGATTAGGTGATAAAAATATAGAACCCATAGAAGCCATTAGTACAGGTTCACTTGGACTCGATATGGCACTAGGAATTGGTGGTGTACCTGTTGGTAGAGTTATTGAAATTTATGGTCCTGAAAGTTCAGGAAAAACAACTTTGGCACTTCAAATTACCGCGTCAGCCCAAGCAAATGATAAGGTGTGTGCTTTTATTGATGCCGAACACGCTCTTGATATTTTGTATGCCAAAAATTTAGGGGTTGATGTTGAAAACCTTTTGGTCTCTCAACCAGATTTTGGAGAACAGGCTCTTGATATTTTAGAGATGTTGGCTCGTTCAGGTGCGGTTGATGTTATCGTGGTTGACTCGGTTGCAGCGTTAACACCCAAAGCAGAAATAGAAGGTGAGATGGGTGACCAACAAGTAGGTCTTCAGGCCAGACTTATGAGTAAAGCCCTACGTAAACTAACAGGTGTTCTACACAAAACCAATACCACCGTTATTTTTATTAACCAAATTCGTATGAAAATAGGAATGATGGGGTATGGAAGTCCAGAGACCACCACAGGTGGAAATGCTCTTAAATTTTATGCGTCGGTGAGAATTGATGTACGAAGAATTACCACACTTAAACAAGGTGAAGCCTCTATTGGTAACCGTGTAAAAGCCAAAGTCATTAAAAACAAAGTTGCTCCACCATTTAGACAAGCAGAGTTTGACATTATGTTTGGTGAAGGTATCTCT
This sequence comes from Sulfurovum sp., assembly GCA_020721385.1. GTDB lineage: Bacteria > Campylobacterota > Campylobacteria > Campylobacterales > Sulfurovaceae > UBA1140. The sequence goes on from DYMW01000039.1 coordinate 3,192, forward strand.
AAAGAGGGTGAATTGGTTGATTATGGTGTGAAACTTGACATTATTGACAAGTCAGGTGCTTGGTTCTCTTATGGTGAAAGCAAACTCGGTCAAGGAAAAGAAAATGTCAAAGCAAAATTCAAAGAAGACCATGCCCTACGTGATGAAATTGAAGCCAAAATCAAAGATGCATTGGGAATGACAAGTATGTTAACCATGGACACCGATGATATTGTAGAGAGTGATGAGTAAAAGCGGTTAGCATTCTATAAAAAATGATTCATCATCATTGATATTGTCGTATCTCTATGCCTTTATATGTTAAAATTTCTTAACTAAATATCTAAGGGAAGCAAAATGATTTTTATTGATGATGTAAGAGCCAATGAAGTAATGGACAGCAGGGGAAACCCAACTGTTCAAGCAACCGTAAGTTTAAGTGACGGTACCGTCGCATCGGCCATTGTTCCAAGTGGAGCAAGTACTGGGAAAAGAGAAGCCTTAGAACTGCGTGATGGTGGAAGCCGTTATATGGGTAAAGGTGTTTTAAAAGCATGTGAAAATGTTAATGAGCAAATCGCTGAAGCATTGGTAGGTATTTCTCCTTTTAATCAAGCAGAAGTTGACATGATTATGAAAAGTCTTGATGGTACAGAGAACTACTCTAACCTTGGTGCCAATGCTGTTCTTGGTGTCTCTATGGCAGTAGCACGTGCTGCTGCCAAATCTTTAAATATGCCTCTTTACCGATACCTTGGTGGTGCCAATGCTGTAACCCTTCCTGTACCAATGTTCAACATTATCAATGGTGGAGAACACGCCAACAACTCTGTTGATTTTCAAGAATACATGATTATGCCTGTTGGTTTTACAAGTTTCTCTGAAGGATTACAAGCGGTAGCAGAAATTTATCAACACCTTAAAAAAGTAATTAACGATATGGGTGAAAGTACTGCTGTTGGTGATGAAGGTGGATTTGCTCCAAACCTTAAAAGCAATGAAGAGCCTCTTCAAGTCATTATGGAAGCAATTGAAAAAGCTGGGTATAAAGCAGGTGAGCAGATTGCATTGGCACTTGATGTTGCAGCATCTGAACTTATCAATGAAGAAGGACTCTATAGTCTTAAATCAGAAAACAGAACGTTAACTTCTACTGAGATGGTTGAGTACTATGCTGACTTATGTTCTAAATACCCAATTGTATCGATTGAAGATGGTTTAAGTGAAGATGACTGGGATGGTTGGAAAATTTTGACAGACCGATTGAGCAAAACCGTACAACTCGTAGGAGATGACCTTTTTGTAACCAATGTTTCTATTTTGGCTGAAGGAATCGAAAAAGGAATTGCCAATTCAATTCTGATTAAACCAAACCAAATTGGTTCTGTTTCTGAAACCATGCAGACCATTCGATTGGCTCAACGTTCAGGATACCGATGTGTTATGTCTCACCGTTCAGGAGAGAGTGAAGATACTTTTATTGCTGACTTTGCTGTAGCACTAAATACGGGTGAAATTAAAACTGGTTCAACGGCGAGAAGTGATAGAATTGCTAAATACAATCGTCTTTTAGAAATTGAAAGAGAATTGGGACAATTTGAGTACTTAGGTGCATCAATCTTCGCATAAAATGAACACATTTTTTGATGACATTAAACCCATGATTAAAAAGTTCGAGGAACTCCTCGGACTCTCATTTAAAGTCTTTTTAGTAACCTCTATTTTAGTGATATTTTTAGGGGTTTACGTAGCCAATCTTATTTTTGGTGAGAGTTCACTCAAAGTACTTCAGCATCTTAAAATAGAAAAAAGAATTTTAAAAACAGAGATAGATACACTAAAAAAAGAGAATGCCAGACTACACAAAGAATATCTTGAATGGACAGATGCCCAATAATAACCCTATGGGATTGTTTTTAAACTTTTTACCATTAATTTAATAATAATCATTGAGATAATCACCTCTAATAAACTTGCAAAAATCATGGCATAATAATCATGTGCGTCAATTAAATTTTTATCTTTACCCACAGTAGCCACGGCAATCATCAAGGTTAATGGCATGGCAAGTGAAAATCCTGTTAAGAGTGCCTTTTTTTGACCAAGTAACGCAGAAAGGGTATAACTAGCCAAAATTCTAGAGCCAAACATAATCAATAAAATCACCAATGCTGAAGACAAGACCTTGTTATCTACAAGCTGTTGTAAATCAAATGAAGCTCCCACATAAATAAAGAAAATAGGTACCAAAAATCCAAATCCAAAACTGCTCATTTTATCTTCTAAAATTGTTTTATGATGAAAAAAAGTAGAGATAAACAAACCTGCTACAAAGGCACCAAATACCAACTCTAAATGGAGCAATTTCATAATGGCAATCATAATAAAAAAAAGTCCTATAGAGAGTCTTAAATCTTGATATTTACCATCTTCTTTGGGCATCAATGTACTTTTAAACTCGGGATACCACCAGAAAATTACTTTAAATAAATAATACAATGCCACAACCGTTCCTAGAAAAACAACCAACAAGACAAACTTCTGAATCAGTTCTACCCCAAAACCAACCGAAACAGAGACCTCTAAAACCGTTAACGCAGCTATACTAATGACCTCACCTATTGTTCCTACCAAAAAAGCCACTTTAATCCAATCGGCTGACTTTCCATAATCATTCGACAACGTTGCCAATACACCCAATGAGATCAAAGGTAAAGAAACGATGACAATGGTATTGAGATGAAAAAAAATACCAAAAAGAACAGCCCCTCCCCAAAGAACCAATAAGAAATACGCCGCAGCCATAATATAAACTTTGGAAAATTTTAAAAATGCATTTAAATTAACTTCTAATCCAGCCAAGAACATCAAATATAAAAAGCCCACATGGGCAATAAGACTAAAATCTCCAAGGGTGCTGTCTAATAGTCCAAAAAATGCCAATACTGCACCAATAATAATCTCTATCGGTGCAGGAGGTAATTTAAAAATTTTTGAGAAGTAAGGTGATAATACAACCACCAAAGAGAGCGTTAAAATATGGGTAACAGAGTTATCCATGACAACTTGTTGCGATTTTGTATCCTATTTTATCTAACATTTCTCTATCTTTTTGTGGTGCATCACCAACCGTTGTTAGATAATTACCAATAACAATAGCATTGGCACCTGCTTCAAACATTAAAGCTTCCTTACCATGAAAAAGGAGTTCTCTTCCACCTGCTATCATCAACAGTCGCCCCTCACCTAAAAGAACTCTCGCTTTTTTAATAATAACGAGTGCCTCTTCTTGAGAGATGTTTCTTGTTTTAATCGGCAGAGCAGGATTAGGATGATAAAAATTTAATGGTGTCGATTCAGGCTGTAAAGAAGCAATCGATACCAAAAGACTCTCTCGGTCTTCAGCACTTTCACCCATACCAAAAATACCTCCAGAGCAAAGCTGTAAACCTACCTCTTTGGCATTTAAACAGGTCTCATAACGCTCACTCCATGGATGGGTGGTACAGATGGTTTTATAATAAGCTTCAGAGGTCTCTAAATTATGATTATAACTGTCAATCCCATGCTCTTTTAAATAACGTAACTGCTCTTTATTTGCTGTTCCATTACATGCAATTAGATTTAAACCATCAACTTCGGCTTTAATCGCTACCGCTGTTCGTGCTACAAAATCCACTTTTTTATCATCCAAACCTTTTCCTGCTGTTACCAAACAATAACCCAAAGCCCCGTGTAATTTGGCCTGTTTTGCTTCTTGTACAATGGTTTCAATTGTTTTATAGTTATAGCGTTCAATGTCTGCATGATACCGTACACTCTGTGTACAAAATTGACAATCTTCTAGGCAAGTACCACTCAAAATATTATTGATGGCACATAAAAATATCTCTTTATTCATAAATCGCATTATTCCAAATTTACTACTAGATTTTGCTGAATAACCTTTTTATAAAAAAATAATTACAAAATATATTGTATAAAATTTTAAGTTATTACAATATATTGTACAATTACAACAAAAAGGATATTTTTGACCAAAATTCAAAAAACAATACTCCTCTTTATTTTGCTTATACTTCTTTTGATTTGTCTCTTTTCACTGAGCAACAAAGAGGTTAAAATTCAACCTAAAAATAAAGAGATTATTCATATTGCCCCTATTATTATTCCTCCTACGCCTAAAAAGGATGACCCTGCTACAACATTGAGCAACCTACAATTGGCACTAGAGTCACTTGATAATGCAGAAGCATCTTCGGTAGAAAAAAGTGAAAAAGTGGTCTTAACAAATCTAAAAGAGAGTATTGAACAACTAACACCTCCTAAAATTGTGGTTATACCAAAAGAAGAAACACCTAAAAAGAGTCCAATTAAAGCCATGATGAAACCCATTGTGAAACCAACGATTATCCCAAAAACACCTTCACCAAAAGAACAACCTAAAAACATGGTTGTTGTTCATAAAAAAGTAGAAGTTAAAGAGAAAGCAGTCAACCTCCCTATAATTGAGAAACCAATAGAGAGACAACAACCCATCATAGAGAAGCAACCAAAGGAAGAAAAATACCCCATTCTCGAACCTGTGGCAAGTGTAGAAGATAAAATCAATGAAGAAGAAATTAAGCTGAATGATTTAAGTTTTGTGAAAACATTAGGGGTTGTTAAAGAACATGACCCCTATACGGTTAGTGAACCAACTGGTTACAAATAACCCTTTTTTAATAAAGGGTTAATCCCAAACTTTTCCAACTCTCTACACCTCCACGATAGTAGAGAAGGTTCTCTTTTGGATACCCCAATTTCACAAGAGTTTGAATGGCTTGTGAAGCTTGAATATCTTCTGCTCCATCACCAAAAATCAATAACGTTTTTATGTTTTTAAAATACCATCTTGTACCTGCTTGTTTGGCTCCTAAAAGCGTTAATACCTCTTTTTGATACTTACTTTTGTTACTTAACATTGTATACGGTAGATTAATGGCACCTGGAATGGTGCTCTTATTGTACAAATCACTGCTTCGAGCATCAATAAGTAGTTGACCTTTTTTCTCTTTAAGGGCTTCTATAAATGTTAATGTTTCCAATTCGGCAACCGTTTGAACCCCATCAATACTCAGAGGTTGAATACAAAAAGGTGGACAAGTATGTGCGTGATCTTTACCAACACGTTCAATAACCAATTCATGATTTTGATGCATCACTGTAACCGATGCCAACTTCTCAGTAATATTGACTACCAATGGTGAGGTAGATGCATTATGCTCATTATCATTCAACAAAGAAGATGACGCTGTTAATGGATTGAGAGAAGAACACTCTTGTGTTTTACTGCTTACAACGGAAGAACACCCTATCTCTATAGGCTCTTTGGCATCCAACACCATAAAAGAAAATAGCCATAATCCAAATATTATCCCTTTAATATCGTACACTTTTACACCCATATTATTTCTCTCTTAAAAGTGAAGCTTTCATTAATTCTGCTAGGGTATAGGATTTTGCTCCCAATTCAAATGCCAAAACATGACCATCTTTACCCACAACAATTGTAAGCGGTATCACCCCACTCCAACCATATTGCTCTTGTAAATAGGAATAAAATGACTCTTGCTCTTCACCTTGAACAATAGAGTAGTTAATGCCATACTCTTTGACAAATTGTTTAGATTCTTCTACTGAGTGTTGTTGTGCTTCAACAGCTACAATATCCAACATATCTGGTAAATCATTTTTTAATTTAATCAGTTCGGGAATCTCTTTTTTGCAAAAGTGACAATCCCAACCAAAGATTTTTAAAAAAACAATTTTATCTTGCATCTCTTTAATCTTAAACTCTTTTGGTGATGCTTCAATAGTTAAAACCTTTCCCTCTAATGTTTTAAACTGAAAAGTAGGATTTGTGGTTGAATCTAATGTCTGAAAAATTTCATTCTTGAAAACCTCATTTTTTGAAATCGTAGCTCTTGGCATTATCAAATAAACCATCATCGCAATCATGAGTAACAACAAACCAATCAGACCCAAAATTACGTTTTTCTTTTTTCCCATTATTTTTACCCTTTTTAAAAATATGTTAGCATATCAGAAAAACTATTTAAATCTTCTTTATCAAAGAAGCCCAAAAAATGATGATTCTAATTACATTTTCACAATTACTACCAACTCTATAACTATAATTCATTTTACAGATTCAAGGAGCAAATGTGTCAACAATTCCCAGCAACAATAATTTAGAAATAAAACTGCCTCAGTCATCGAACATCAATACGACGATAGGGCTTAAACATTTAAATAATAATTCCTCTTTATATTTGAAAATTTTAAACAGTTTCAAACAACGATACACCAATATAAATATACAAACCCTTAATCCTGAAGAGCGAGAACGTACCCTCCACACCATTAAAGGATTAACAGCAACCTTGGGTATGGAATCATTGTTGTATACGATTCAAGAACTCGAAAAAAGATTTGATGAGACATTATTACCACTATTTTCACAGCAATTAGCCCTTGTTCTGGAGGATATTCAAAATATATGATAAATTTTTAGTATTAATATTCTTTTTTAAGTAATAATTAATAATTGTGCTTATATACTTTGGCTTTTATTATAATCATTCAAGGATTACCATGAAGCCAATACTTTTATCTATTCTTCTTTCTCTAACAGCTTTCTGCGATATTTCTGTTATTATCTCACCCAATAATCCTCTTGCAAAAATAAGTCAAAAAGAATTGGCCGATCTTTATCTCAAAAAAACAGATACCATTCATGGTATTAAAGTGATACCTATTGACAGCACCGATACCAAAACATATCAAGAGTTTTATCAAAAAATTGTCCAAAAAAACCCTGAGCAAATTCATGCCTATTGGGTCAATCAAATTTATACAGGGGACAAACAACCACCCGAAAAACTCTCACCAGAAGAACTGAGCCATGCCATGAAAAAAAATAATAAAATTATTGCTTATTCATCCAATCCCCTAGATGGAACCATTACCTTAAGTGTAAAATAGTATTATACGAACCAATTCAAAGAGTATTCACGCAAATTTTCACAAAGTTTTGATTATGTCCAATTCAACCATTTTACATAAATTACGTCTTATCTTCTTTCTTAGTATCTCTTTTTTTATTTTTTATATGCTCATGAATTATGGCTTTACCACCAACAGTATTAAACGTCTCAATGACATTAAAACCAATAAATTTGAAATTGCTTCCTTACACTCTGACAATCTACACCTCTATGAAAAACTGGTTCAAATCCTAGAAAATGCTGGACGAATGCGTGAAATAGCCCTTTTGGAATCTGCCAAAGAGGAAAAAGAAAAAATTTTAAAAAATTTAGAAACTTTAAAATATTATGCTTCTGATAATCAACTCATTAAGGAAAAACATGCCATTGAAGAGTTTTTTCGTATTGCGACAGAGCTAACCCATAAAGTCATTGAAGGAGAAGATATTCCCTTAGAGTTTGTTCAAAATTTTCAAATGCTAAGTCAAAAAAACAAATTGCTCTTTATTCAACAACGAGAAAATGCCTTAAATACACTTTACAGTTCCATCAACACTTTATCAAACAATAATTCAACTTTTTTTACTTTTTCATTGCTACTCTCTATTGTTAGCTCACTGTTTATTATTGCTGTGGATCTTTATTTCTATTTTAACATTAAAAGAAGATTTGAGCAGGTGCGTTTATCGCTCAAAAATTTGAATACCAATCAACCTGATTTCTCTAAAAAAATGTCTGTTGAGTATCATGATGAAATTGGTGAACTGGTTGAAGGATTTAATCAACTGCAACACAAACTTGAACTTGATTATAATCATCTACACACGCTTAAAGTCAAAGCTGAAGATACTGTCAAATTAAAATCTGAATTTTTAGCCAATATGAGTCATGAAATACGTACGCCCATGAATGGAATTATTGGAATGAGCTACTTAACCCTAAAAACCAATTTAGATCCTAAACAACGAAATTTTATTGAAAAAATTGACAACTCGGCAAAAATGCTTTTAGGGATTATCAACAACATTTTAGACCTCTCCAAAATAGAAGCAGGAAAACTGGAATTAGAAAAGATTGATTTTAAACTGCACAAAGTTATTGAGAGTGCTGTTGATTTGTTACGATTTAAGATGCAAGAGAAAAACATTAAACTGCACCTTTATTATGAAAAAGATCTTCCCAAACTTTTTCATGGTGACAGTTTGCGTATCTTACAAATACTCACCAACCTTTTAAGTAATGCCGTAAAATTTACCCCTCAAGGGGAGATAGAGATTCACATCAATAAAGTACATCACAATCGATTTAGATTTAAGATTAAAGATACAGGAATAGGACTCACCAAAGAGGAACAAAAAAATCTCTTTAAAGCCTTTTCCCAAGCCGATGGTAGTACGAGTCGAAAATATGGAGGAACGGGTCTAGGACTTGCCATCTCCAAACAACTTGTAGAGATGATGAATGGAAAAATATGGGTTGAAAGTAGCTATCAACAAGGCAGTAGTTTTATTTTTGAAATTGAAATACTGGCTTTATTTAATACCCTAAACAGTAAGAAACTCCCATCCAAACCCAAAGAAGAGAGAAATATTGAACACGATATGGCACGTCTTGAAGGTAAACGAATTTTATTAGCAGAAGACAATTTTATTAATCAAGAGATTATTTTAGGCTTACTTGAAAATTCCAATATTCAAATCGACATTGCCCAAGATGGTCAAGAAGCGATAGAACTGCACAACAAACACAACTATACCTTAATACTCATGGACATACAAATGCCCATTCTTGATGGCTATGAAGCTGCAAAAGTGATACGCCAAACCGATAAAATTATTCCTATCATAGCCATAACTGCTTCTGCCATGAAAGAGGATGTTCAAAAAACCATAGAGTCAGGGATGAATGATCATCTCAATAAACCCATTGATGTGAATAAACTCTATGAAATACTGCTACAATACAGCACTTAATAGCTAGAAGATTCCAATTCAGATAATGGATTAAATCGATACCCTTCTCCATAAACATTAATAATAGACTCTTTTGGAATCTTTTTTCGTAACAACTTTACCAATGCCCGTACCTGATTGGCATCATACTCTTTGTCAAAATCATCATGAGAGATGTAATCAAAAATTTCAAAAAAAGAGAAAACTTTATGCTCATTGGTTGAAAAAAGATTTAACAAGCGTCGCTCATTTTTGGTCAATTTCACCTCATCATTATTAAAATAAAGTTTTTGAGGTTCTTTGTACCAACGCATATTTTTATCCAAATAGAATATCTTCTCTTTGGGTTTTTCACGCTCTCTTATCTCATCTGTTGCTTTGAGTAGTGCCTCTTTTAATTCATCAAAATTAATCGGTTTTAAAAGATATTTAATCAAATAAAGCTCAATGGCTTTAAGCAGATTCTCTTGACCTGCATAAGAAGTTGTAACAATAATTTTCACTTTTTTATCAAACTCTCGAATCTTTTTTGCCAAACTCAATCCATCCAATTTGGGCATATTAATATCAAGTAAAATAATATCTGGTTTGAGTGCCAAATAACGCTCATATCCCTCTTCTCCATCATTAGCCAATGCCACTGTATCAACATACTCTTTAATAAAATCGATATATATCTCTTGAATATCCAAATCATCTTCTATATATAATAATGTTAAAGGTTTCATGAATTCTTCTTTTTTTATTGATTGTAACCTATTTCAAATAAAACTTTTAATAAAAGAACTTTATTTTCACTCTTTTTCATGATTCATACCAACTCTATTGATATTATTTTAACAATTAAAAAAAGGACGTTTCACCATGAAAAAAATCACAACATTGCTCGTTTTTATGCTATTGCTTATCTCTTCTATCACAGCCTATGCCGAAGATTATGCTCTGATCAATCACTATCCGTTATTAAATGATATGAAAGTTGCCAACAAACAACAATTGATTATTGCTCACATAGAAGAAATTTTAAATCAATCCAACAAAGATAGAGATACCTTTAACACCTTGGAAAAAGAGTTCAATCAAGCACTGATAGGATTGATTGAAGGCGATGAGAAAATGAAGTTAAAAGGAACCAAGATTGCTACACTGCGTGGTCAACTCAACAGTATTAAAACCCTATGGAATCAAGAAAAAATCACCCTTATTAATGCATTAAACAGTGACAAACGTCAAGAAAAAGCCCTTGAGACACTTCATAAACTTTCAACAAAATTAGAAACACTTAATGAATGCTACAAGAAATCATACAAACAATACAAACTCAACTCAACCTTTAGCTCAATCGTTAAACAGCATACCTATAATCATCTAACAAGACAACGACTTGCACTGAATATTATCAATTAAATC
>DYMW01000040.1:0-8650 GCA_020721385.1 Sulfurovum sp.
TATCGAGCAAGATGCGGATATTGTTATGTTTGTTTATCGTGATGATGTTTATCGTGAGGCTGCGGAAAAAGAGAAAGAGATGAAAGCCAAAGCCAATGGGCAAGAGTATGACAATAAGTATCAAAAGAAAATGGAAGAAGAGACCGAGTTGATTGTGGGTAAACAGAGAAATGGACCTACAGGAACGGTTCGATTGATATTTCAAAAACGTTTTACCCGTTTTGTGGATGACCATAAAGGTGCCGATACCCCATTTGAAGTGATTTATGAAGAGGGTGGGAATATGGACACACGCGATATGGGTCATATTGATTTTACCCCTCCTTTTTAATTTTTATTAACGCCGATGCTTGAAAAACCAAAACTTTTTTTAAATGTCAAAGAGTTTTGGTTGGTGATGGCAATTTTAGTTTTGGTGTTACTGCTTCGTTTGTCTTTTTTCTACGGGGACTATCAAGATTTTAAATCAAAACCCTTTTATTTTACGAATGTTGAGGTTCTTCAGCAATATGAAAAAGAGAGTAGAGGTCGACCCTATACGATGCTTCGTGTTTACAGTGATGGTTTGGGATTAACCTTTTTTACCCGTACGCAAAAAAAAGAGACTTTTTTAAATCATCAACTCCGTTTAAAACTTTTTCCAGAAGAGAAGATGAGGTTTGTTGAGTATTTAGGTACATCGTTTATCAATTCAGAGATTAAAGAGGTCTTCGATGTTGAGTTGGGTGTTAAAAAATCATTGTTAGAAAGCGTAGCCAAACAACATCAAAGTGGGATGATAAGCAATTTTTATCAGGCTATTTTTTTTGCAACACCATTAGAGAAATCTTTACGTGATCGGGTCTCTATGTTGGGGGTGAGTCATCTTATTGCATTAAGTGGGTTTCATCTTGCCATACTTTGGGGTGTGTTGTTTGTTTTGATTCGTCCTTTTTATCGAGGGTTGCAACAACGTTTTTTTCCTTATCGCTTTGATTTAATCGATGTTGGATTTTTGGTTTTGGTCATTTTAGGCTGGTATGTTTGGTTTGTGGATGCTCCTGCTTCATTGCTACGTTCGTACATGATGATGGTGATAGGATGGACATTGTTGGTGTTGGGTATGGAGTTGTTGTCTTTTACGTTTTTAGCTACGATTGTAATGCTTTTGTTGGTGATATTCCCTAAGCTATTACTCTCTTTGGCATTTTGGTTTTCGGTGTTGGGGGTCTTTTATATTTTTTTATTGCTTCACTACTTTTCAACACTTCATAAAGTTTTAATAACACTCATGATCTCTTTTGGTATTTTTGTTTTAATGTTGCCCATTGTACATTTGGTTTTTCCTGTGGTGTCGCCGTTGCAACTCTATTCACCATTTTTATCGTTACTTTTTGGATTTTTTTACCCTTTGAGTATGGGATTACATTTGGTTGGATTGGGTTATTTGCTTGATGTGCCATTGTTGGAATTGTTTACCATGAGAAGTGATGTTCATCTGGTTCCTTTGGATAAATATTATGGCATGGCATATCTGTTGCTCTCTCTTGGTGCAATCTATTCTAAGCGACTATTTTATCTCTTATTTTTGGTGGCTTTTGGGTTTATGGGATGGATGTTTATAGGGTTTTGGGTATGATACCAACTAAAAAAGGATATCTCATCGAACAGTTTAAACAGTTTCCTATAACGTATACACTTATACTTATCAATATCGTGGTTTTTATTTTACCGCTTTTTGGGGGAGTAAATATTGTTAATATTTCATCTGAAGAGCTTTATAACTTGGGAGCCATTTTTGGTCCATCGGTTGTTTTAGATAAAGAGATTTGGAGAATTTTTGTATCAATGTTTTTACATGGAGGAGCCGAGCATATTGTCATGAACATGATTTCACTTTTTTTGGTTGGGCGTTCTGTAGAGATGATTTTTTCTAAAAGTGCTTATTTGGGTATCTATTTGATGTCAGGTCTTTTGGGTGGTTTGTTCTCTATCTATTTTCATCCTGTAACGGTTGCCATTGGTGCGAGTGGAGCAATTTTTGGAATTTTTGGAGCTATGGTTGGTTTTGTATTGGTTAATCGTCAACGTATGCAACAACAGTTTATGGCGTTTATCCGTAGTATTGGATTGGTATTGCTACTTAACTTGGTGATTGGCTTGGCAATCCCTTCGATTGATTTAAGTGCACATATTGCTGGTTTGACGGTTGGGTTTATCGGTGGTATGGCAGTGGGGAAAAGTCAAAATTTTTTATGGATGTATATGATACTGATGGTATTTGTTATGTGGGGAGTTTATGCTTATTTACCAACACTTTATGTTAACCCTAATTTGGGGATTTTTTAAATAAGCACCAAATTAATATTGGTGCTTATTTAAAAAAATTAAAGCTTTTCCATGTCTTTTATGGTAGAGAGTAAGGCACCCAGTTTATTTTTAACTTCTAAATATTCAAGTTCAGGTATGGAGTCAGCAACCACACCCGCACCTGCTTGAAGCGTAATGGAGTCAGGTTTGATAAGGGCTGTACGTATGGCGATAGAGCTGTCCATTTCACCATTAAAGGCAAAATAACCAATAGAACCAGAGTAGAAACCTCGTTTTAAACCTTCATAATGAGCAATTAATTCCATGGCTCTAATTTTAGGAGCACCTGTCATGGTACCTGCAGTGAAGGTGGCTCTAAAAAGGTCAAACATATCTTTGTTTTCATCAATGGTGGCTTCTACATCAGAGACCATGTGCATTACATGAGAATAACGTTCAACCCTCATCATGTCGGTGACTTTGACCGTTCCTGTTTTGGCAACACGTCCAACATCGTTACGTCCTAAGTCAATGAGCATCAGATGTTCTGCACACTCTTTGGGGTCACTTAGCATCTCTGACTCTAACTCTTTGTCTCTTGAAGCAGTTTTACCACGTTTACGGGTTCCTGCAATGGGGCGAAGTAAAATTTCATGATTACTAAGGCGAACCATAACCTCAGGAGATGAACCACAAATAGAGAAATCTTCATAATCCAATAAAAAAAGATAAGGAGAAGGGTTCTTAGAACGTAAAAGTCTATAAAAACTTAAAGGGTCAATTTTACCTTTTTGTGTATAACGGTTGGCAAGTAAAATTTGAAAAATATCCCCTGAACGTATCATCTCTTTGGATTCTAGCACTAAAGATTTAAATCGTTCTTCTTCAATAGAAAATTCACCTGTTCCGTTTAAGGTAGCAGGTTTTAGTTTTTGAGGAGCAGAATTTTTTTGTAAAAGTTCTATAATCTCATCAATTTTTTGGCTATATTTTTCATTATTTTGAATGAGGGTTAGCATAGAGTTTTTATGTGAATAGGCCAAGATAATAGAAGGTCGAACCAAATCTAAATCAGGGGTATTAAGGGTGTCTTTAAGATTATCCATACTCGGTTTGAGTGTTGGTTCAAAAACTTTTACCATATCATAACCAATAAAGCCAATAAATCCATCCACAAAGGCAAAACCTGCTTGGTCTGCCAATGCTTGGTATTTTACTTGATCAAGATGATGATAATAGTTTTGTAAAAAGTTAAAAGGGTCAGTTTCAAGTTTTTGAACTTCTCCTTGCATATTGGTATAAAGAGTTTGATTTGCTTTATAGACAATACGTTCCATAGCTCCAATGGTAATAAAAGAGAAATTACCTTCACTGGTGTTGACCACACTTTCAAATAACATGCTCACTTCATCTCTAAAAAGCTCTTTTATTTTTCCATACATGGAAACAGGGGTGAGCTGATCAAAGAGAAGTTGTTTTAGCATGGTTTATTTCATTCTTGTAATGTAAGCACTTGGAGCAATGTCATTTTGAATGGTTCCAAGAAACTTATCTGCATTGGTTTTATTTTCAAATGGTCCGATAAGAACACGGGTCATAGTTTTATCATCTTTTGTATTAATAAGTTTATAATTTAACTTGGTTTTTTCAATTTTTTCAATGGCTGTAGAGGTATCTCTATACGTACCTACTTTAATATAGTAACCTTTGGTGATACCTTCATTGGTTGTATCTATCGATTTGCTAGGAGCAGCTGGAGTAGTGTTTTGTTTTTTTACACTGCTACTGGTCTCTTTGTTGATGGTTACTTTTTTAGGCGTTGGAGTTGAGGTAGCAATTTTTTTATTTTCGTTAATGGTTGCGGTAGAATGATGGTCTCTTAAGGTTGTTTTAATTCGAGAAGTAACATTTCTTTCTTTTAACGCTACTTTAACAATAGGTGCTACAACAGCTGCTCCAACGGCAATAAGTGGTGCAGAAATATTACTATCATCACTTTGGTTCACCTCATTGTTGTTTTCATTAGATGTTATTAGAGGTTGACTCTGTATGGTGTGGTTAGTAATTTCTTCTTTTGTATCATCATCACCAAGTATAAGTTTGGTAATGACAATGGATATTACCAAAATAATAAAAAGCAAGGCTAAAAGCGTCAGTATATTTTTAAGTTGCGTTTTCTTAGGATTGTCAAGATCATCAATTTTAATATCTTGTAAGTTTTTGTCTTCCATTATGGTTCTCCGTTTTTTTGAACAAAGTATAACACAAAAATCATTATTTGATACTATTAAATCACGCTTTTTCATGAGGAATCACGATAATATTTTGCTTTTCGGGTAAATATTTATCAGGAAATATTTTATAGCTTCTTTTTGACTTAAGTTCTAATGTGTCTTTTAAAACATCAATTTTTTTATAAGCTTTTTCTAAGGGTAATGCCAAAATAGGAATGAAAATTTGAAGGGTAGAATTTTTGGTATTTCGGTAGCTTTGATAGTTATGAATATCCAAACTTTTTAAAAGATGTTTAACCAATGCATAAAAACTTTTCCAATCATCATTACTGTACTCAATGACAATATAATTTACCATTCCATGCTCAATTAAAGGCATGGCTAAAGTGACTTCATGATGAAAATGTTGTTGGAGTAAAATAGGGTTTAATGGCAGGAGATGTTTTTCAAATTTACTGTAAAAAGTACGATTGTTGAAAATAATCTTTTCAACAATCGATTTACTTTGAATATAGAAATATTCACTATCAAATTCTAAATCAAGCAGTTTGATTTTCAAAATTACAAACGATACGTATTAATAGATGGCTTTATCATAAATAACAAAGTTAGAAGCCAATGCTTTCATCTCTTCTTTGATGGTTGCATGAAGTTTGGTATCTTCAATATTATCCAATACATCAGCAATTTTATGGGCAATAATTTCGAATTCTGCCTCTTTCATACCCCGACTTGTAAGTGCTGCTGCACCCACACGAATACCTGATGTTACAAATGGACTTCTTGTTTCACCTGGAACGGTATTTTTATTAACGGTAATACCCGCATTCCCCAACGCTGCATCGGCATCTTTTCCTGAAAACGCTTTGTTTAAGAAAGATACCAATATTAGGTGGTTATCGGTACCATTACTAACAAGGTCAAATCCTCTCTCAATCAGTACCGTTGCAAGAACTTTGGTGTTGGCTTTTACTTGTTTGGCATAGGCTTTCCACTCTGGGCTTAGGTTGTATTTGAAACCTACAGCTTTAGCTGCAATGACATGTACCAATGGTCCACCTTGAAGTCCAGGAAAGATGGCGGAGTTGATTTTTTTAGCAATGGCTTCATCATTACACATAATCATACCACCTCTAGGCCCTGCTAGGGTTTTATGTGTTGTGGTTGTTACTACATCAGCATAAGGGAAAGGACTTGGATGCTCATCGGCACAAACCAAACCAGCGATGTGTGCGATATCTGCAAGAAGTAAGGCTCCTACTTCATCAGCAATCTCTCTAAATCTTTTAAAATCAATCTCTCTGGCATAAGCAGAAGCACCACAGACAATAATTTGAGGTTGTACAATTTTAGCAATATCTAACACTCTGTCGTAGTTGATGTATCCATCAAGCTCAACACCATAAGTGAAACTTTGGTAGTTTTTACCAGAAAAAGATGGTTTTGAACCATGAGTTAAGTGACCACCATGGCTTAAATCCATACCTAAAATTTTATCACCTGCTTTAAGTAGTGCAGCGTAAACAGCACCATTGGCTTGGCTTCCTGAATGTGGTTGAACATTGGCATAGTTACAGTTAAAAAGTTTACACGCTCTGTCAATCGCCAATTGCTCTACGGTATCGGCATTTTCACATCCACCATAGTATCTTTTATAAGGGTAACCCTCTGCATATTTGTTGGTAAAAACTGAACCCATTGCTTCCATAACTGCTGGAAGGGTAAAGTTCTCAGAGGCAATCATCTCTAAGTGGTCTGTTTGTCGCTCTAATTCTTTATTAATTGCTTCAAAAATTTCTGGGTCAAATGTTTCCATTGCGTAACTCATTTTTATCCTTTATAAATATGTTGTTGTGTTTATATCAAATTTAATTTTAAAACACCTTGATGTTTCTAAACTTAGATTATGTTCGTTCTGAAATTCTTTTTTTACAGGCAGAGACATCCATGCAAAACATCCCTTTACCTTTTTTGGCAGCTTTTAACTCTTCTATAATCTCATGACCACACTTTTTACAGACACTGGTTGCATCAATTTTTAGAGTTTCAGCCACCACAGGTTCTGGACGCATGGCAGGGAAAAGAAGTACATCTCGAATGGCATGTTGGTTGGTTAACATCATCACGAGTCTATCAATCCCAATTCCTTCACCAGCTGTTGGTGTCATGGCATGAGAAAGAGCGGTTACAAAGTCAGTATCCATGTGCATCGCTTCATCGTCACCTGTTGCCTCGTTGGCATCCACTTGTGCTTTAAATCGTTCATATTGGTCAATTGGGTCATTAAGTTCTGAGAAACCATTGGCAATCTCTTTTCCTGCCATAAAGAGTTCGAAACGCTCTGTAATTTCAGGGTTTTCATCATTTCTTCGTGCCAAAGGAGAGATGTCAATAGGGTAGTCGGTAATAAAAGTAGGGTCAATCAGTTTTGCTTCTACGAATTCATCAAACAACTCTGCTTGTAGATAACCCAAGGTTGCATTCTCATCGACTTTAATGTGACGCTCTTTTAGATATGCCAATGTTTGCTCTCTATTTGTTGCTACTTCACGTGGCACACCACCAATCTCAACAATGGAGTCAATCCACGATATTTTTGCAAATGGGGTTGTAAAGTTAATCTCTATATCACCATAAGGAAGTGTTTTCTCTAGCTTTAGATTCTCAAAAAGATAATCAAACAGCTCTTCAGTTATTTCCATAAGTTCAATATAGGTTTTATAAGCCCAATAGAACTCAATAGAGGTAAACTCAGGGTTGTGTGTTGCATCAATCCCTTCATTTCTAAAGTTTCTGTTAATTTCAAATACCGCTTCCATACCACCCACAATGAGCTTTTTTAGGTAAAGTTCAGGGGCAATTCTTAGGTATCTTTGAACACCAAGTGCATTATGGTAGGTGGTAAAGGGTTTGGCATTGGCTCCACCAGGAATTGGGTGCATCATAGGCGTTTCAACTTCTAAAAATGCTTTGTTTTCAAAGAATCTTCTAATGAGAGAGACAATTTTTGAACGCATGATAAAAATCTCTTTGACCTCTCTGTTCATAATCATATCAAGGTAGCGTTTTCGGTATCGTGTCTCTTGGTCTTGGAGTCCATGAAATTTTTCAGGCAGAGGAGAAATGGCTTTAGAGACCATGTTGACTTCTAAACAGTGTAGGGTTAATTCACCTGTACCTGTAACAAATGGATAGCCTACTGCTTCAACAATATCACCAACTTCAAAGAGTCTTTTAACGATATTGTTGTAGTAATTTTCAGGTAAATCATCTCTGTTGAAATAGACTTGAACAAGTCCATCATGGTCTTCTATTTTTGCAAAAGCAGCTTTTCCCATCACTCTTATGAATTTTAAACGACCCGTTAATCGGTATGTTTTGGTTTCATCTTTTTTCATCTCATTGGTTTCGATGTCGTGAATATACGCACATTCATTTAAAAATTGTGCAGAGGGTGTTCCCTTTTTAACTTGGTTTGGGTAAGGGTTAATCCCATTTTCTCTTAATGCTTCGGTTTTTTTTATTCGCTCTTGAATATATTGATTGTCAAATATCAAGGTTTCTCCTAAAGGTGTATTTTGTTTGGGTTTTTTTATAAAATTTAAGCGTCTTTTTTGGCTTGACAGGCTTGACAAATACCCGTTATTTTCATAATGTGATTGGTCATTTTGAAGTTAAATTTTCTAGCAATCTCTTCTTGTTGTTTTTCAATAATCTCATCGAAAAACTCAGCAATGTTTCCACATTTAAGGCAAACCAGATGGTCATGATGTTCGGTGAGTCCAAATTCGTATTTTTTGCCTTGGGTACCAAACGAGATAGAGCTTACAATGTGTGCATCTTCAAGAAGGGTGAGTGTACGATAAACCGTAGCAATCCCAAGTTTGACCTCAGGATAGTATGCTTTGATTAAATTATAAATATCTTCAGGAGTAAAGTGTCCATCATTCTCATAGATAATTTTAAGAATAAGTTCTCTTTGTTTGGTATACTTTAAATTGTTTGATTTAAGTAAATTTTTAAAGTTATTTAAAACCTTCTCATAGCTTATTGTATTTGTCATAAATCATTATTCCATGCTTTCATTAATATCTTCGGACAGGTTATACTCTTCGAAAGGTGTTTTT
>DYMW01000040.1:8750-11005 GCA_020721385.1 Sulfurovum sp.
TTCCATGCTTTCATTAATATCTTCGGACAGGTTATACTCTTCGAAAGGTGTTTTTGTTGATTCATTGTTGTCTTGATGGGTGGTGTTACTTTCCATATTAAGGAGTGTTGAACCAATTTGAGACAATGGTATGAAAAGTTGACTATCTTTATAGTATTGAGAAAGATTGTCTTCAAAATATTGAGAGTTTTTAACCCCAAAGATAATCAGTGCAATAATAAAGAGGTAACGAGCCAAACTAATGAGGTATCCCAAAAGTCGACTCATAACGCTTGGTTCTTCGACACTAAATTTACTCACAATGGATGAAATCATGCTTAATATAATCCAAACAGAGAGTAAAATTGCTACAAATCCAGCCAATTTTTGTGCATCAGTGTTGGCAATTGGAAAAATATTTTGGTTAATGAATTCACCAACCACACCATGCATTCTAGCTGCAACAGCAATACCACCAATAAGGGCGATAAAGTTGAAAAGTTCTTTGGTAAATCCATTTACCAACCCTTTAATAGCAAGGAACAGAATAAGTGAAACAATAATAATATCTACTACATGAAAGTCCATGATATAATTAACCCCTTTTTTGTTTAAAAATTGTGAAAATTATATCGAAACTTTATATAGACAAAACTTTAATGGCTTTTATTATTTGAAGTTTATGTTATTTTTTAATTCATCTGGTTTATTTGAATATTGTAAAGCCTTCTCTTTGCTAATAATTCCATTGCTTCTTAATTTGATGAGAACTTGTGTTTGTGTTTGCATTCCTGTTTGACCTTGTCCCAATTGCATTTGAGAATAGAGTTGATGTACTTTGTCTTCTCGTATAAGGTTGGCAATGGCATGGTTGGTAATCATGATTTCTGGTACAGCAACTCGACCTCCACCTATTTTTGGAATTAGTACTTGTGAGATGACTGCTACGAGTGAGGTTGAAATCATGGTTCTAATTTGGGCTTGTTCATCTCCTGCAAAAACATCGATAATACGGTTTATGGTACCTGGTGCAGAGTTGGTGTGTAAAGTTCCAAAAACCAAGTGACCTGTTTCGGCAGCGGTTAGGGCAGCTTCAATGGTCTCTTTGTCCCGCATCTCTCCAATAAAGATAATATCAGGGTCTTGACGCATCGCATATTTAAGTGCGGTTGCAAAGCTTTTGGTATCGCTTCCTGTTTCTCGGTGAGAAAAAACACATTTTTTATTTTCATGAATAAACTCAACAGGGTCTTCAATGGTAACAATGTGTTTATTCTCTGTCATGTTAATCTCATTCAGCATGGATGCAAGGGTAGTTGATTTACCTGAACCTGTAGGTCCTGTAACTAAAATAAGCCCTTTTTCACGTTTAATAAGTTCTTTATATATGGGAGGTGATTTATACTCATCAAGTGAAGGAATAACGGTAGGAATAATACGAAATGCAGCCGCAATCTCGCCTAAAGTACGGTAGTAGTTGGCTCTAAAGCGTCCTACATGGGGCAACATTAACGAGAAGTCCAGTTCAAGATTTTCTTCAAACATTTTTTTTTGTTTTTCGGTGAGTAAAGCGTAAGTCATCTCTTCAATATCTTCACCTGTTAATTTGGGTAAATTAACAGGTTTAAGCATACCATCAATACGAATTTGTGGTTCAGAACGACTTACGAGGTGTAAATCGGATGCTCCATGAGAGACGACACTTTGTAATAATTTTTTAATATCAATAGCCATATTATCTCTTTTATTTTTTATTTAAGATGATAATATAAAAATATTTCTTTATTTTTGTTTAAGTATATATGCTATTCTATAATTTTGGGTACAATGAAAAAGTCATCAGCTTTATTGGGTGCATGCGTAAAAATATCTTTGATAATTTGTGGATTGGTATGGGCTATGTCTTCACGTAGAGGTGTACCTCCCTCAAGTGTTGAAAATGATGCATCTAAATGGTCGGTATCGAGCTCTTTTAGGTTTTCAACATAGGCCAAAATTTCTGTAAGTTGATGTGCCAATTCCTCTTTTTTATCTTCGTTGATTTTTAACATAGAGAGTTTCTCTAATTTTTCAAGTATGGTATTGTCTATAATCACAAATATCCTTTGGTTCTAATTTAAATTTATCTTTATTATATAGAAAAACCAATTTGAAATTACTTTTTCTTCCCGAATGCCAAACTTACTGTAATGAGTTTTATGTATAATCGCTCCTACTATTAAAGGTAAAACAGATGGAAAAAAGATTAGATGTTATAGATTTCTTTTTAAAAATTT
>DYMW01000040.1:11105-13515 GCA_020721385.1 Sulfurovum sp.
AAGGTAAAACAGATGGAAAAAAGATTAGATGTTATAGATTTCTTTTTAAAAATTTTGAGTGCAAAGTCGGTCACACCTGATGATGGTGGATTATTAAGTTATATTGAAAACTATTTATCCAATTTTGAAGCCACTTGGATTAATGAAGGAGGGGTGAAAAACCTTTTTTTAACCAAAAAATTTGGCGAAGGAAAACACCTTTGTTTTGCAGGGCATGTGGATGTGGTTCCATCAGGTGATGGTTGGGAGACCAATCCTTTTGTCCCTGTGATAAAAGAAGGGTATATTTATGCCCGTGGTACACAAGACATGAAAAGTGGTGTGGCAGCGTTTGTTCAAGCGGTTCGTGATGCTGGTAATAACTTCTCTGGTCGTTTATCGTTGTTGTTAACCTCTGATGAAGAGGGCGATGGAACGTATGGAACACAGATAGTTTTAAAACATTTACAAACGATTAATCTTTTACCTGATTACTGTATTATTGCTGAACCAACGTGTGAAGTGGTGTTTGGTGATGCCATTAAAATAGGACGACGTGGCTCAATTAATGGGTATTTAACCCTGAAAGGCAAACAGGGTCATGCAGCATATCCTGAAAAAGCCATTAATCCAATTCATACTATTGCGTCCATTCTTCCTCAAATAGCTGGACATGATTTGGATAATGGGGATGAAAATTTTGCTCCAAGTAAATTGGTAATTACCGACATTCGTTCAGGTATGGAAGTGACCAATGTAACGCCAAACAGTTTAAAGATGATGTTCAATGTACGCAACTCGACCAAGACCACACAAGAGAGCCTTAGAACGTTTATAGATGAAAAGTTTAAAGGTTTGGATTATGAATTAGAACTTCAGCAAGGTTCTTATCCGTTTATTACCAATAGAGATTCGTTTATTGTCAATCAATTAAAAGAGGTGATTTTAGAAGAAACAGGGATTAAAACCAAGCTTTCAACTGCAGGAGGAACGAGTGATGGAAGACATATTTCTCCTTATGGCATTGAAGTTGTAGAGTTTGGAGTCATCAATGATAGAATTCATGGTTTAAATGAACGCACTTCGATAAAAGAAGTAGAGACTCTTTATAATATTTTTGTTAATATAGTAAAAAGATTCTAAAGGATATAAAGATGAATGCAACAACCAAAACGGACAACAATGAAATACTCGATGAACTAAGAGGAAAAGTAGGGTATCTTTTAACTCAATATCGTCTAAAAAGTGATGAATTAAAATGGGCTGAAGAGGAGTGGGATATTGGAGAGATTCATGAGTCTTTATCTGCTTATAAAAAAAAGATTGAACTTTTAAAGAAAAAGATTCATGCTTATGAACAAGAGAGTGCTTAATAGTATGGTTGGCATTATGGATAGCCATGTATAATCGTCCTTCCTTAACGGAATATGTTATAGCCAGATTGATTACCATTGTTATTTTTGTAACGATTCTTTATACATTAATAATTTTATTAACGCCCAGTGAATATCAGAGTATGGAGTTTCATATAGCACTGTTTATAGGGGCTCAAATTTTGTTATTGAATTCGGTTTATATAGGGGCAAAACGGGTTAAACGAGAGCTTAAAACGGTAGAAGAGTATTTCTCTGGTGTGGGGGATTTTAATAACTTAGATGAATCCGCACGTTTTTTTACACGTGAATTTGAACACATTAATTTAAAATTGATTCAAATTTTACGAAAGATGAAAAAAAAAGAGTACGACAAACGTAAATATACCGCCAAAATAAAATTAAAAAATCGTCAACGCTCCGATATGCTTTCCGCCATTGCACATGAGTTTCGTAATCCAATCGCAGCAATTATGGGATATGCACAAACATTAACAGATGATGCAGAGATTCCATCAGCACTTCGTACCAAGTTTTTACACAAAATTTATAACAATGGTGAAAAAGTAGAAGAGCTTTTAAGTCGGCTACTCTTATGGAATCGTTTTGAAAGTGGAGAACAAAAGTTACAGTTAAGTCAATTTGATATACGACCACTCATACAAGAAATAGCCATTAATTTAGAAGAGAAGTATCATAATCGAAAGATTCATGTTGCAGAGGGTTCGTTGGTCATTTCTGCTGATAAAGCACTCATGGAGATTGTGGTTAAAAATTTAATTGAGAATGCCTTGAAATATTCTGAAGAGCTTGTTGAAGTTAAAATTTTAAATCGAAAAATTTTGGTTATCGACAAAGGTGTGGGTATTTCAGCTAGTAACATTGAGAAGGTGACCAAAAAGTTTTTTCGTACCGATGAACATTCATGGGACAACTCAATGGGATTAGGACTCGCTATTGTTAAGCAGATACTTAAACTTCATGAAACATCATTGATGATAGAGAGCAAAGAGGATGTGGGTTCTACTTTTTCATTTGAGTTGTTACGCTAAGAAGTG
>DYMW01000041.1:0-2821 GCA_020721385.1 Sulfurovum sp.
ATTTTTTTATATTGCTGTCACAATGGTTATTTCTCTAAAATCATCTCTTATTATTAAAATAATATAAAATATTTTTTTTAAAAACTATATTAAAGTTTTATTTATATAAAATTAATATAAATTAAATAATTAGTTTAATTATTTAGATTTTATAATAAGATTAAGAATATATAACATTAAAAAATGTTATTATATATTAATTAAAAACAAAAGATAACTATATAGAATATAATTGTCGTTAATAAGGAGAGAGAGATGAGTGGAAAAAAATTATTTTTATTTTTATTTTTATGGAATATTACATTAAATGCTAATGTTCAAAATGAAGATTTTTCAGAAACCCAAGGACGATACTTCACCCCATCAAAGTGGATTGGAAGTGGCGTATCCTTTTGGAAAGATGGTAGTGATGGAGATGGAAAGTCCATTGAAAATGGTAACAAATTCATGATTCTCATGAACGGTACAACGTATCAGGATGTTTATGTTGGTACTGGTTATAGTCAATGTAGTGTAAATTATAGAGAGGCACATCATCCTGATGCTACAGGAAAAATTACAGTAGAGTATGGAGGAAAGAGTCAATCACATGATTTTACAAATGTATTTCATTATGATTCAAATGGCGAAGGGGTTCTTTCAGATTCAAAAACATTAACAGGACCAAAAGTATGTTCTTCATTTTCCACTGTTCGTATTCGTTTGGATGGAACAGGTAATGATACGGTAGGTTATGGAAAAGTGGATGATATCTCTTTAACTTGTCAAAAAGATGTTGTTCTTCCTGATTTGGTTCCAGCAACTTTAACGTGTCCATCTGATTATACGAAAATAAGTTTAAGTTCTCAAAAAATGTATGTGGGCGGTACAACCTTATTGGATATTACAAGTAAGTTTACGAATATTGATAAACCTATAAATATTATTTTTGGAGATACTTTAACTTCAGATGGATATAGCGATCGAGTGAACACTAAAGGACAGTATCATGAAAGTGTTAAGGTAGTTTTTATCGATTCAAAAGGTAATGATATTGCCCAAACAGGATATTCAGATGATTTAAAAGATGGTGTAGAGTATGCCAGTGCTTTTACAAATTTAGGAACAGTTACACTTCCTACTGGAGCCAAAGGGGTAAAACTGGTTCATTATGGTGATGGTCAATATGGTACTGGTGATAAATCTAGCCCTAACTCGGTTGATTTTAAAGGTCTTTGTTATAAAGCTGTTGACATTATTGTACCTAAACCAACAATTGGAACGGGACAATGTTATGCCATGACCGACAATGAAAGTAAAGTATATGAACTAACAATGAGTCCTAATGGTAATCCTTTACCCACGCCTCGTACCATTTCTATTGATAGACAATTTAATGGAGAAGGTTCATCGTACAGAGCGAGTAACAACACGTTATATGCATTTCAAGCAGTAGGTGATACTCAGGGACCGAGTGATTTGTATGCAATTAATTTAACCACAGGTAAAACAAGTAAAGTAGTTTCTGGTTTATTTTCTGGTGCGGTAGATGGAGCTGAATTTTATCATAATCCAATAACCAATAAAGAGATATTGTATGTTATATCTGGAGAGACAAACTCAAAACTGTATGCTTTTTATGCTGACAGTTGGAGTGCGGTGGATGGATATCCCAAAAATGTTAGTGGTGATAATGCGAATTTATCAAGTTTGGCAATTGATCCAAGTACAGGTAATGCGTATGCTATTGATGATTATAACTATGACAGCAAAAAGCCAAAAATATACAAATTGGATTTATTAACAGGTAAAACAACCTTTATTGTGGCAACCAAAGAGTTGGTTGATGCTGAAGGATTGGCGTATGCAGTTGATGGGAATCTTTATTTGGAAGATGAACGTGAATACAAGAATGGTAGAAAAATATATAAAATAGATTTAAAAACAGGTGATTTAATACTTTCTGCCAATTTTGACCAAACAATAGGGGATTGGGAATCCATTGCGTGTGATGGTACACAAATGATTATTGACTATCCCATGATTAGTATTGAAGATATTAATGATCAAACACATGTAGAAGGAAACAGTGGAACAAAAGAATTTGTTTTCACCGTGCGTTTGTCTGAACCAGCTGTTGAAGATGTAACTTTTACTTATGTATTAGAGGGACAAACAGCCACCAAAGGAGAAGATTTTATTGATAAGACAGGAACTCTTACCATTCCAAAAGGAAGCAGTGAAACAACGATTTCTGTTGAAATCAATGGAGATATGACGATTGAGCCTGATGAAACATTTATTGTCAAATTGCAAGATGTTACCAACGCGGTTGTTAAAAAAGGTGAAGGTCTTGGGACAATCATTAATGATGATGCGTATGCTAAGATAGGTGATAGAGTATGGTTAGATATCAATCATAATGGAATTCAAGATGAAGCCAATTTGGTAGGTGTGCCAAATGTTACGGTAAAATTGTATGATGCAAACAATCAACTCATAACAACCACCACCACAAACAATGATGGTTATTATGAATTTGGTGAGTTGGTAGCAAATGATTATATGGTGCATTTTACAGTTCCAAACAATTACATGGTAACGCTCACTACTCAAGGGAGTGACAGATGTTTGGATTCAGATGTTAATACAGCAGGTCAATCTTCAAAAACTACATTGATTTCTGGTCAAGACAACTTATGTGTTGATATGGGTATTTATCCAACACCTAAACCTAAAATAGAGATTGAAACATCAACCAATGGTATAGATGCCGATACTGCAACAGGACCAGAGATTGCGTTTGGTGGAGATGTGACATGGAGCTATGTGGTTAAAAATA